>JBPCXM010000212.1:0-4379 GCA_051008535.1 Pseudomonadales bacterium
TCATGTCTTTTCTAATGATCCCTGGACCAACACCAAGAGGAAGAGAAGAGATTGAGAGCTTTGTGCGTCAACATCTATTACCAGGTGTAGGCTTAAGGATATAAATACTAGGCAACTTTCGGACAGGATTAATTGATACCAGAGGTGGCCCCAGTTCTTTGAACAGTAATACCCGATTCTATAAGTGGATTCCTGCCCTGGGTTTAAGCTGGCATGGGTAGTGGCAGTGCTTCGAAGTAAAACTGATCTGGATGCCATTGTCCTTGAGCAGGCCGGTGAAAGCCATGCTGGAAAACTGACTACCCTGTTGACTTGCACTGAAAATAGCCGCACCCCCAATGATTAATAGGCCAGATGAAGAACGAAATCACTGTCAGTGCCAAAAAAATTGTCGAACTGTTTGATTTTCTGGAACAGGCCGGTATCGATGTGAACGAAATTGCTGCCTCGCAGAACCTGCCTCCTGGACGGATTCGCCGCCTTCACCCGCACCAGCAGCTCCCGGCTTTGGTATCCGCGAAGCTTTACCAGAGCGCCATGAAGAAGATGCAGCAGATGAACAGGGCGGTACCCTGGGGCGCAGGTGTAGGCAGTGACGCCTTCGAGTTCATGTGTCGCAGCATCCTTACCGCCCGCACACTGGGGGAAGCACTCGAAATAGCCCGGTGATACGATCAATTACTGCAACCCATGACGGGCTATAGCATGCGCCTGCTGCGCGACGATAACCCCTCCATCGTGAGGCTGCGTTACGACATACTGATAGATGAGAATCAGGCTCTTTTTTCTCCCGGCGATTGGGAGGAGGGTGATCAGGAAGCGCTCATCTGTGCGACTGGCCTTCTTGTCTGGCGAGACATTTGTGGCTGGCTTACCGGTCGCCCACTTGAGTTAAACGAAGCACAAATCCGGGTACCGCTGCAAGCGGCAGGTGCATATTCAACGTCTATCAAAGGTGTTTGGCTGTCCGCTTGGCCTGGATGCCGGTGACAATTCGTTTTCATTTCACAGTAGGGAACTGGGTCGATTGATCGTTCAGAACCGAGAGTCCCTCGGTGAGTTTCTGGATAATATTCTGTACCACCTGATATCCATTGAAAGACAGCCCACGAGTATCGGCACGTCTATCCGTTCGCTAATAAAAGACGGGCTATCAACGGGAGAACTGCCATCCTTTGAAGAGGTCGCGGAAATGCTGAAGTTGTCCAACTCGGGTCTGCGTCGGCGGTTGAATAAGGAGGATCTCAGCTATTCAGACATCAAGGAGGGGGTGCGCCGGGACATCGCAATAGAGCAACTGCTGGCAGGGGATACCAAGGTGGCTGACATAGCTGAATACTTGGGCTATGCCGAATCGAGCTCCTTTGTCCGATCTTTCAAAAGGTGGACGGGGCTCACGCCTAGTCAGTATCGAGCTAATTATCAGAACATCGCCTTAGAATTGCGGTAGACAGATTGGCAGCGGAATGAAGCCTTGATTGGCTCGTATGCACCCCAGCTTTTCATAAAGGTGCCAGGGCTTCTAGAGGAGTGCCATAGCATGTAAGCGTCCGATCATCCCGTCTTGTCAGCCGGTACCCAATTGTGCGGTAACAGTTCACTGATGGCACTGGCCTTCTGGGGCGGTCAGACTCCGCAACAGTTTCGGGAACAAAATGCCCCCTAACAGGAGTTAAAGATCTCTGGTTAGGTTTGACTGTGGCACCCATTTCGCCAATTCCTCATCCGGCAGCATCTCCGGGTATATTGGAATGTCATCCCGTATATTGATCCAGTCAGCCTTTTGACTGTAAAACACATGATAGTCAATGCTTCTCTGGGGCGAGTTGACCAAAGTGCCACATGGTATAAACATCACTGCCGGAAATGGTTCAGAGCGACTGAAAACCCAGCAATGGCAGATCGCGCAGTGATTACGGGAGTGCTCACCCTGAGGCACTTCCACAACGTGCTCCTTCCCTTCAGTGATACTGAATAACGCGGGATCAACAACCGCTGTTGTCGAGAAGGAAGCACCAGTGACTTTCCTGCAAGTTCGGCAATGGCAGCAGTACATCCTGATCAGATCACCATCAATTGCGTATTTCACAGAACCACAATAGCACTCACCACTAAGCATAGTTACTCCTCAACCAGGGAAATCATTGTCAGAACGAGAGAGACATAGTACCAAAGTAAAATGTGAGCCCACCGCAAAATACCTCCACTTGTAAGAAGTCGTATTCATACCTTAGGAGATATGTGTATTGCCGAGGCTTATTGCCGAATTTCCAGCTATTTACAGACCATGGCAAATGAGGCATACAATCCCCTGGTCGCGATACAGTTGGCGCCTTCGGGTCGGCCTAATGCTGATCGGGGTGAGTAGTTAGCCTAATAGTTTAAATTCCAGAACGGCTTCTCTTCCGTAAAACCGTATTTCTCAAATTTGCCCATAAAGCTGTATTCAAACAAACCGTAGCCCACTTCATCGTTTAATTCAAAACGGGCCACGCTATCAATCAACCCAAACAGACGCGGCTTGTCTTCCACCATATCCAGTTGCAAGCCCTGCACAACCAGCCGCCCCTGGTACATACCATGCTTCCAGTCTTTTTCAATGCCGTAACCGGTACCTATCATCACATAGCAGGGGATCAGTGGTGTGACCTGGACCGAGATAGGGCCTTCAGGGGCCTCTGGAAAGCTGATGCTGGCGCTCACGACTTTATCTTTCGCGTCATCAAAGACAAGGTCGTATTCAGGACGCCCCAAATGCTCGGGCTCACGGGCCGGGTCATTCCAAACCCGCACCGCCTCTTCCAACTCACGGTGGCCATCATTCAGCTCACTGCAAATATACAAGATGGTGTAGTCATCAAACTGCATAGGCGCGTAGTTCCACATGCCGGACATACTACCGGGTTTTTTGTGGAAGCCTTCTGGCTCGGCCGCACCCACCGGGCGCACACCCCAGGAGCGGTCACGGGTACCTTTCCAACGATCCGGCGTCACTTCATGCACATCATCACTTATCTGGAGAGTGCCTGACCAATAACCCGTCTGGGCAAAACGTTTGGAATCATAAAAAACCCGTCCTTGTTGACGAATCACATGCTGGGGCTCTTCATGGGCGGGGATGGCTCCTTCCCAGATAAGATCCATCGCCAGACCATGATCGTTAGGCTCAAGCACAAACCTGACTTTCTTCAGACCTTCGATGACCTTGATGCGGAACGGACCAACGCTGGTATCCATACGATCACCCAATTCACGAGAAGCACGCACCACGGTGTGTTTACCTTTGTAGTGGATAACGGCAAACGCATCCTGGACATTCAGGTTCGGATACTGTCCGAAGCCCATCACTACAAACAACTCGTCACTACTGTTATGCATATTGAAATAGTAACGGTCATAAAAATTTCGATCGCTGGTATCGACGTAACGAACCGGCGCGGCTATCTGGTGAATAGGACAATCATCAGCCTGTGATAACATGTTTTCTAGCCTCGTTTTTTTAAATTAGTGGCGCAAGTCAGTCATGCCTGTTCGGTTGCTGCAAGCATCCTAAGGCGCATTATTCTGCTCAAGAGAACTTTCTCATAACACCAACCAGCCTTGCGTAATTACAGTAGCTGGAGTTTCATACCGGCTCTTTTTGTACGATATGCCGCCCCAGCCGACCAGCGTTACTACTGAAGTGTTTCCAGTATGGTTCACGCCTCATGATTCATTTCAACTCAAGCTTCACTAGCTGCTGTTCGACAATCGGCACGCAAAAGTTATCGATGATCCTCGCGCCCGCGTTCTCCATTGCGACAAACTTATTCTCAAGAATGATTCCGTAGCGTACCAGGGAGAACAGATCATAGTAGTCCGAGTGCTCGGTGGGTAACCCAGTTATAGCATGCCAATTTTCATAGAGCTCCCGAAGCGAGGGCAGTCCCCCCAAGCGCTTTACACCCAGCCCGACGCTATTAACGTAGTCGACCCAGTACCACCAGCTGATTTCCTGTACAGGGTCGCCGATATTGGCCATCTCCCAATCGATCACCCCAACGGGTTGTAGGTCCTTCCAGATGATATTCCCCACCCGAGCGTCACCCCAGCACAGGCGTCTGACACCTCCACTCGGAGCATTGGCGTTCACATAGTCAACAGCGCGCCCGAAGACAGGCGACATTCTCTGGCGGATATCATGTGTGAACAGGGCGTTGTACTTATCCAGTTCGCACTGGGCTGGTGAAGCGTTCTCTGCAGAGGCTGGTATACGGCTGACATCGTGCATCGCCAAGTCGATCTGGTGGATTTTCGCCAGAGTCTCCAGGCCATTTTGCCACATACTGCTGCGCCCACGGTCACTCAACTCAGTGACCCAGCTACCAAAAGCGTAGGGA
>JBPCXM010000213.1:0-4934 GCA_051008535.1 Pseudomonadales bacterium
ATACTTGACGCCGAGCCAAGTTCTCTTCATAATCCGCCACCTTAATACCGAGCAACTACGCGCCCGTAGCTCAGTTGGATAGAGTATCTGGCTACGAACCAGAGGGTCGGGAGTTCGAATCTCTCCGGGCGCGCCATACAAAAAAAAACGGCCTCGTGCCGGTTTTTTTGTATGTGGTGTTCGGAGATCTTGGTTCAAACTCCTTGAGTTCGACAAATCGGCAGGAAAGCCGATTTGCACAGCCGTAGGCTGCCCGTAGGGTGCAGGCCATGGAGGGCCTGCGTGAATCTCTCCGGGCGCGCCAATTAATTCAGTGACTTAGATATTTTAGCCCCTCTAGCAAACCTCTTTTCCGTAAAATCGCCCGTAAAAAGTACTGTCGGTTTATACAACGTTAGCGAGTAGGTGGTACTTCTGAGGGTAGTCTGTCATATACGGCCTCCATCTTCTTCGTTTTGTGTCCGCTGGCCTTTTGGGTGTGGTGAGTTACGCCCATTGCCTTGATATCGTGAAAAGTAAACTCGGCTTGTTTGACCACCTTGCCCCCCGCCATGACTTTGTGGCCCGTTTTAAGCAATGCCCGATGCGAGGCCATTTTATATTGATCGGTAGTAATTGGTTTTCCGTTTGCATTGTGAAGGAGGTAGGGCGAAATCGTGTCGCGGTTGATTGATTTGGCCAGCGTTACCGCGGCACGCAACCGATCAGACCATAGCGTGATTTCATCTTTTGAACCCTTCGCGCGGCGTACTAGCAATCCGTTTTCATGCAAGTCGGAGCGCTTTAGCAGGCGCGTTTCCGACATGCGCATGCGACAGAGATATGCCAGCTCCATCATGACGGCAAGGTACGGTGGTCTCTGGCTCAGAGCAGCGTGATAGACGGCGTCGTATTCGTGCTGTTGAATCAACCGCGTGCGCGGCTTCTCTTCTTTGGGCACTAATGTAATGAACCGTCCCCATCCGCTCTCAACGCCATGAGCGATCATCTTTCGGCAATCGGCTATAGTCATCGATGACCCGCAGTTGGTGCGGCTTCCGACGACCCCATTGCCAGAACACCACGTTGATATCGTTCTCACCGGCATGGCTCGCAAAACTCGGCGTCACGATGGCGGCGGCACCCGCTGCGATGAGCCGGTCGGCGATCTTCCAACTTGGCGGTTCGCGCCCCACACCGATAAGATCTTCCCAGGCGCACGCCATCTCTTCCAGTGTGACGTCGAGCGTTTTTCTAACGGCGTGATCACATAAATCCAGGACGTTAGCGCAGTGCACGTCAAAGGCGCACAGCGTGAGAGGCTGGGCTTTAAAAACAAACGCTTGTTGCGCTTCCAACCAGGCCGTTTCCGGTGAGGCGGACGTATACAAGCAGGGCACGCTCGGTCGGTTGAAGCGACCGCCATGGCGCTTGGCACCCTCGCCCGAATCGGGGTCATAGGACCACCGAGGGTTAAAACCGCGATACACGCGATCTCCCCACACAGAGAAGGGTGGGGTCAAGCGTAGCCGCCCTCGGTGATTCGGCTCAGGTAGGCCTTCACGGCTTCGCCGCGGCCTTCACCGACCAAGTCCTTGGCGGTTTTGTCACCAAAGGAGGGGAGGGGTTGGGACCGATACCAGGCGAATGCCGCCAGCTCGTTACCTGTCCAAGGCAGCACCCGATTCATGATCTCCACCATGTCCCGCAAGCGCGATTGGGTTTTTTGAGCGTCGCTACGAGCTTGTTTTGAGACAGCGTCGCGCGACAGGCCCAGGGACGCTGCCAACTCGATCTTGGTGATCCGTAAGCGGCCGGCCAGTGCAGCCGGTGAGACCACATTTTCGGCCGTCGTGACCGTCGTGATAAAATTAACGTCTTCCATTTGCCTCACCAATTGACCATTAATAGGGTCATTATATGAGGCTACAGTGCAAAAAAGCAAGGGCATCACGGGTCAGCGGGGGCATTGATACGAAACCACGCTTTTTTATGCACTCCGTTTACGTAGTCAATTTTTGTCGTGAGGGAGGCAACAAAACCATGGATAGGCGGTAATTCAGGGATTAGTCATGATGAGAACTCCTTTACAAGTTGTCTCTGGCGAATTTACAGTAAGCCTCAATTTATGCAGCGATCGGAAGCTGAAATAATCCCCGGCATTGCCGCTGCCAACGGTAGTTTTTCAGATCGATGATGTTGTCTTGCGTTTTATTGCCGAACTCCATAGGTGTTTGTTCTTTGAGGGAGCTGTGAGTTCGATGTAGATTGTAGTATTCCTTATAAGGCGCGAGTTTTCTTGCCAGGTCGTAATCGTTCCAGAAAAATGTCTGATCCAGAAGCGCTCTTCGTACACTGCCAATTAGCCTTTCCACGAACGGATGCGACATGGGCACATGCGGAATAGATTTAATTTCTTCAATCTCGAGAATCCGCAAATTGGCCCGCCATCGATGATTCTGAAATAGCGGTATTGTCAACCTATTGGGCTTAAGGCGGAAATAGGTTGTTTTGCCTAAGAAATTCACGCTAATCTACGCCAGCAGGCGCAGGTATCCTGCTGCCAGATAGCAAAGGCTCGGTCACGAAAAGCGCGGATGTTTTTCGCGATCGTCATGTGGCGCTGAACTCGAAACAGGTTGTTCACTAGGCCATGGAAGGAGAGAAACTGCTGGGCTTGTCTTTGCGATTTGAAGCGCCGCATCTTTCGCTCTCGTTGTCGGGTGGGCCGGTGCGATAGTTCAGCGCGATTATTTTGATATCGGTCGGTAATATGGGATGCTCCCGTTGGCAACTCGTTCAAAGCGGCTCTGTAGCTGCGAAGTATGTCAGTGACGATTTTGCGAGGATTTGTCCCGGTTTTTCGAAATAGCTTGCGAAGGAAGCGTAAGGCGGCGTGTTTGTCGCGCCGACGCTGCACCAGGATGTCGAGTCTGACGGAGTGCCAACCCTTACACCAGGCGCACCGTCAATCCCGCCTCGATGGCGAGGTCTGAGTAAACGAATTGGGCACCTGGCTTCTCGCCGGTCGGAGCTCACCGCGCCGCGATGGCCTCTTCGGAAAACCACAAAGTCAGGTTGCCCCGTTTTCGCAGTCCGGCTTCGTACTCGCGCCAGTTCCGCACGCGATAGCGTTGCTTGGTGTACTTCAGCTGTGTGCGCTTTGGGTATCGCCGTCCCATAGCATGCCCAACGTCTTTTAAAACGACACGATACCATAGTGGAAAGTGGGTGCCGGGCGGAGCCATGCACCAAGGCCCATTTTAACCGATGAAAATAGCCGTTTTTGATAGGGCACACTGGCATTTGCGGTAGATTCCAGGGAGGCGTAGTATGGTCCTACACCGGATCATGTCGACAGGAGGGCTCGCCATGCCATCGATCAAATTTCGCTTCACTACCGAATGCCAGTTGACGGTAGACGGAGACTCCTACGAAGAAGCTTATCTGAAATTTAAGGATTTCGTACACGGTGAAACGCTGATATCTTCCGAACAGGGACTGGAAATCTGTCCACCTGAAGATCCCACAGTTTTCTTTGAGGTTGATGATCAAACCGACTACAACACCATCGGTAAATTCAAGGGTGATTTCGTTAAGGATATCATTGCGAACTGCTCGCAGGAGATCCAAACACGAATCGATCACCACGCTATTCGCGAATTGGAAACGGAGTCTACGTAATCTTGTCCATGGCGAATTATCAATTCGGCATGGACAAGCCGCTGAATATGCCAATTAGCTGACGTAGTCTCGGTCTAATCTCTCAATTCCAGCAAGATATCCAGTTGAATGCTCGCGCCATGCGGTAACTGAGCTGTCCCGTGCCCTTTATTTTGTCAGCATGAGAAACTATTAATATAGTTTTAGGTAAGGTGAACGAATAAACCTAAATAAAACTCGGTCTGAAATCAAAAACTTCTCGGATTTTTGACTTTGCTGTTAAACCCTTTCTGATTACCAAGCATCAAAGTAGTAAAGCAAGTGGAGAAACCTGTCATTGGAAGCGCTTTTGTTGGCCGGCGCCACAGATTCTGTTCGTGAGGTGGCACGCGTGACTGAGCAGGCAGTGCAAGACGAATTGTGCTGGGTACACAAGGCGCAACGAGGCGACACAGCGGCATTCGAGCAACTGTACCGCAAGCATATTGATCGGGTTTACGGCCTTTGTCTGCGCATGACGGGCAATACAAGCGAGGCCGAGGACTGCGCCCAGGTAGCGTTCATCCAGGCCTGGAGCAAGCTGGACAAGTTTCGTGTCGACAGCGCCTTCGGTACCTGGCTGCACAGGGTGGCAGTGAATGTTGTGTTGGGGAAAATGCGCAAGGCGCATCGCGAGCGAGACCAGAAGAGGAACGAAATGGACCTTTCAACCATTCCTGAGTCTATCGACGACAGCGGCAGACTACAGGATCTGGAAAAAGCAGTGGATGAGTTGCCAAGTGGCGCACGCTATGTATTCGTACTGCACGCGATTTACGGCTACAACCACGACGAGACCAGCGCAATGCTGGGGATTGCGGTAGGAACGAGCAAAGCTCAACTACATCGCGCGCGCAGATTGTTGGCGCAGCGACTGAATGACGAAAATGGTGCAGCATGAAAGAATTCGACGACAAGGGATTGGATGAATATTTGACGGCAGCCGCCGCCAGACTTGCCACCGAGGTACAACCGGCACGCGATCTGTGGCCAGGCATCGAAGCGGCGATTTCGCAGCCCCAGACGAACACCGGTTGGCAATGGAATGGCATGTTGGCGCAAGCGGCGGCCATTGTTCTGCTGATCAGTGGTTCATCCGGACTGACCTACCTGGTCATGCATGAAGACAGGCAACCAGCGGTGCGGGCTACAGCACTGCCGTTCGAGCCCGTATCCGGTAGCTTTGGCAGCCACTACACTCTGGGGCCGGATTACCAGGACGCACGCGATGACCTGTGGTTAAAACTGCAGCA
>JBPCXM010000214.1:0-10902 GCA_051008535.1 Pseudomonadales bacterium
GAGTGTAGCGTTCCATCAGCTGTTTCAATACAAGAGTACCGCAGGTGCTGCTCTGTAAAACCGCGTGGTGAAACAAGCCGTCGCTAAGACGCGACGACAAATGCCGGCACACGTCGTTGGCGCCCGCCGATTCGCCAAAAATGGTGACATTACTGGGATCGCCGTTAAAGGATCCGATGTTGTCTTGCACCCATTGCAGCGCTGCAACCTGGTCAAGGTGATGATAGTTTCCGGTACTGGCATCCGCAGACTCTTCTCTCAACTCCGGTAGTGCCATAAAGCCGAGGAAGCCGAGGCGCGAGTTGACAGAAACAATGACATTACCGGTGGCATCCGCCAAACTGGCTATATCGTAAATGCTTTGATGCCCCGATCCGTTGTCGTCGCCACCGCCGTGAAACCACAGCATAACTGGGCGTGCAGTGCTGGGTTCCTCCACAGGTGCAGCCACATTCAGCAACAGACAATCTTCACTTTGTTCCGCTTCGTCGGTGCTGTCGCCCTGCAAGCAAGCCGGCCCGGGAGCGGTGGCGTCAAGTGTGCCACTCCAAGCACCGGCCGCTTGTGGTGCTTGCCAACGCAGGTCGCCAACCGGTGGTGTGGCGTAGGGAATACCCTGAAAATGCACGACCCGCTCTTCTGCTTTCAGGCTCCCTTGCAAGCTGCCCACTTCGGTGACCAGCGTTTCCATTAGGGTTTGCAATGGAATCGGCGCAGGCACTTCGTCGTTGATGACGGGTAATGGAGTATTGTCGTCGTCATTGTCACTGCATCCTGTAGCCACCGCCGTTGCGGCCAACAATATGCCGCTGCGAAGCAGAACATAGAACCAATTCATAGTGTGGTGTCTCCAGTAGGCCAACAACGTGATGGTTTTTGACGCTGAGGTATGCATTTTGGGTACTGCTTCATTAATTCGCAATTACAGAATGCACAGGGAGTCAGTTGCAAAAGTTATGGATGCCGTTGCAGGTGGAATACTTGTCGAGTAGTGATATCCTCCGTAATCAATCCGAACTCAAAAGCAATGGGTCGTTAATGAAATACTTTCGCGTCATCGTGCTGGCAATGAGTACTCAGCTCGTAGCTTGCGATGCAATTCAGTTCAACATGCTGAAAGCCTATATGGCAGTAAAAAAAGGACTGCGCGCGGACGACGGCGCGCAAGTCATCAATACGGAAGCACAAAATTTCGAGATTGTTGCGCTGATCGACGATATGAAATTCCCCTGGGGCATGGATTTTCTGCCCGACGGCCAGCTTCTGATCACTGAAAAACCTGGCCGGTTGCGCATCTTCAATGTGCAAACTAGATCCAGTGAGATGATAGCCGGTGTGCCTGAGGTCTATGCGAAAAGCCAGGGTGGTTTGCTGGATGTGCTTATTCACCCCGATTTCGCCAACAATCAATGGCTGTACCTCAGTTACTCAGTGGAACTGGGCGATGGCAAGCGCACTACCCGTGTAACGCGTTACCGTTTGGCGGACAACTCATTGGTCGATGCAAAACCCATTTTTGCAGCTGAACCCGCATTCGACACTACTATTCATTTTGGTTGCGCACTGTTGTTCAGCAACGACGGCTACCTATTTATCACCATGGGCGAGCGCAGCCAGCGGTTTCTCGCGCAGGATTTGTCTAAGCACATGGGCAAGGTATTACGTTTGCATGATGACGGCGGTATACCCAAAGATAACCCCTTCGTGAACCACGCTAACGCCTTACCCGAAATTTACAGCTATGGGCACCGCAATCCACAAGGCATTACCATTGACAGAAAAACTGGCCGTATTTGGGCAGTTGAGCATGGCCCGCAAGGCGGTGATGAAATCAACTTGCTGCAGCCCGGTGCCAACTATGGCTGGCCCATCATTACTTATGGCGAAGAATACGGTGGCGGAAAAATAGGTGAGGGCACGCACAAGGAGGGTATGCAGCAACCGCTGTATTATTATGTGCCCTCCATCGCTACCGGTGGAATCGCCTGGTACGATAGAGACGCACTGCCTGGTTGGCAACACAGTTTGTTTGTTGCCGGCCTGCGGTCATTTTCAGTCAGTCGCGTCCAGATGGAAGGTGACAATGTGACAAGCGAAGAGCGATTGCTGACGGATTTCAAGTTTCGCGCGCGTGATCTGTTACAAGGCCCGGATGGGTTTCTATACCTGCTAACGGAGAACGGTGGCCTACTACAACTGAAACCTGTGGCGGCTGAGTTTTAATAATCTGCTTGAGAGGGCTGCTCTTCATTGCTGCCCGGTGCTTTAAAACGTTTTGCCAAACTCGCAGCTCCCGTCGACAAAATGAGTGTATCGACCCCCACGCCCACGAAGTTTGCACCCGCGTCAACATAAGCGTCGAACAACGCGGGATCGAGACAAAGCACGCCGGCATGTTTGTTGGCGGCGCGAATCGCCCGTAGGCCGTTGGTAACGGCTTCCACTACCTCCGGGTGGTCCGCATTGCCGATATGCCCCATTGAGGCGGATAAGTCCGAAGGGCCAATAAACACGCCGTCCACTCCTTCGACAGTGAGAATAGCGTTCAGATTTACCATTGCACTGACAGTTTCTACCTGAATAATGAGGCAAATCTCTTCATTTGCACTGTGCATGTAGCCGGGTACTTGGTTCCAGCGAGCGGCACGCGCCATGGATGTGCCGAGTCCGCGCTTGCCGGCGGGAGGATATCGCACTGACTGAACGAGCTCGCTCGCCTGGTCTGCGGTGTCGACCATGGGAATGAGGAAGCTCTGCACCCCAATGTCCAGCAGCTTCTTTAACAGAGCAGGGTCGTCGTTGACCGGCCGCACAATTGGTGCAACCGAGTAGGGGGCGATGGCTTGCAAATGACTGAGTACGTTGTGCAGCTCAAACGCGCCGTGCTCGTGATCTATCAGTAACCAGTCGAAACCCGCGCCGGCGGCTATTTCCGCAACGCTATTGTCGGGGATGCCTAGCCACAGACCAAACTGAGTTGACCCTTTAGACAGGGCGAGTTTAAATCTATTTGCCGGTATCTCCATTAATGCCCCTTATATAAAGTCAACGGATATCTCACCGAACTCGCCGTAGTCGGCGCGAATGTTATCTCCAGGCTTCACTATTACCGGTCGCGTGAACGACCCGGATAAAATGATTTGGCCCGGTTGCAGCGCAATACCCCATTGGCTAAAACGTTTGCATACCCAACGAATGCCATGGGCTGGGTGGTCCATGACCCCAGCCGCGAGACCAGTCTCTTCAATGCTACCATTGAGATAGAGCAAGGCGCCGGCCCAACGCAGATCAACCTCTCGCGGGTCGATCTTTTTGTCGCCGACAATAATGCCGGCATTGGCAGCGTTGTCGGCGATAGTGTCGAATACCTTGCGAGTGTAGCCGGTTTCCGGGTCGGTGCGATAACTACGTGCGGCAATCAGTTCAAGGGCGGGTACCACGTAGTCGGTTGCGTCCAGCACTTGTTTAAGTGATACATCGTCACCCGCAAGCGAGTTACGCATCACGAAGGCAAACTCCACTTCGATGCGCGGGTCGGTGAAATCATTGGCTGTAATCGCACTGCCGTTAGCAAACAACATGCTGTCAAGCAGCACGCCGTAGTCGGGCGTGTCGATATTCATCGCCATTTGCATGGCCCTTGAGGTAAGGCCAATCTTATAGCCAGCCACTCGGTCACCGTCGGCAATCTTACGCGTCACCCACTGTTCCTGTATCCGATAGGCATCATCCATGTCCATCGAGGGGTAGCTGAATGTCAATGCGGGAATTTGCTGCTGCGCTTTCTCCGCTCGATAAAGCTTGTCGGCGGCATCAGCAATCTGCTGGGCGGTTAGCATCAGATGTTCTTCTTGTTGAATTTTACGTGTTCGTCGAGTTCACGCATCTCGAAAGAGACCGCAAGACCCTGCCGATCAAATAAAGGTTTAAGATGTTTAATCATTATGTCAAACAAGGTTTGACCTATCTCCATGCGAGTTGGCAGGTCGCGCCCGCGTCCGACTTTTAGGCTCAGATTTACGAACCCGTTCTCGGGGTTGCCATCACCTACGCGAAAATCTTCGCAGCAAATCGCACGGCTGCGCAGGCCGGCCAGCGGGAACACCTCAGATTCGGCTGCCGCATTGTGCATTTTTTCCATCAAGCCTGGCAAATCAAGCAGCTTCTTAGGCAGGTTAGCTGAGTATTCGTAGATAAAATGTGCCATCAGCTTTCCAAATTTGAAGCCATTAGTTCTGCAGATCCATAGTGCCTACCGTACAGCCCACCGCGAAAATGGGAATCGGCCGATAATAGTGGATGGCGCCTTTAGCATGCTCGGCGGCGCCGGCAATTGCCAAAAAGGTTCGAATTTCAAACCCGCCCTGGCCCGCGTCAAGATAAGTGGCCTCGTCGGTGTAGTCCAGCAAACGAGCGCGGTCATTGCTGCACCAACGGTCGAGGAAATCGCGGTCCCACGCTTCGTTGATTTTGCCAGAATCGGGAGTGGCCGGCCAATGTGAGATACCACCAGTGCCAACAATGGCAATACGCTCCGGCACCACGTCGCATGCCTTGCGCAAGGCTGTGCCGAAGGCATATGCCCGGTGTAATGGTGACAGCGGTGGACCCTGGCAGTTGATGTTAACTGGTATGACCGGTAAGTCATAACGCGGCGTCAAAAAATGCAGCGGCACCATAATACCGTGGTCGAATTTCCATTCTTCAGCATACGCAAGATCGATATCCTGCAAAGTCTGTTCGATGATACGCCGTGACAGGTCTGGGTTACCCGGAACGCTTGTGCGCTCAATGCCTAACCATTGCGGGTCTTCTATCGGACCTTCGTACTCTTCCGCCATGCCCATGCAATAGGCGGGCATATTGTTCATGAAGAAGTTGGCGAAATGCTCAGCGGCGATAACGATCAACGCATCCGGTTTTGCCGCCTCAAGCTGCGATCGCATGTCGTCAAAGGCGGCGTATAGGCTACTCGCATCGTCTGCGTCGGCCATGTCTTTACGACCGGTAATACCCGGCGCATGCGAACAAATACCCGCAAATACCAAACTCATACTGCCCCCTTACCGTCGGTGGTAGCGTACAGACCGGCTTTGACATTGCCGTGTTTGGCTAGCGCATCGCGCATCGCCTGAATATATTCTGGCCACTCAAGGCCGCACATAGCGGCAAAGTGCATTAATATCTGCCCATTAACGCCGAGGATATAGAGATAGCCGATGTCCTCATCGCGCAACGCGGTGCGCTCTTCCTCTTTCAGTTTGTACTCGTCAAGTACACTGTCTTTATCTGTAAAAAATTGCCGTTGTAAATCAGGGTCTCTGTTCAACTCGTATAGCACTTTTTGTAAATGGTAGAGGCTCATGTTATTTCCCTAGTACCGGTACTTTATGGGTGCCATGAGCGATACAGACATTCTTGGTTTCCATGTAAAAATCAAAGCTGTAGTCGCCACCATCGCGGCCAATACCGCTCATTTTTGTGCCGCCGAAAGGCGACGGTAGGTTGCGGTTGTTTTCCGAGTTGACCCATAGCATACCCGCGTCTACCTTGTTTGCCATACGCAACGCGCGGCCACTGTCACCGGTCCAGATATAACCTGCCAGGCCGTAGGCTGTGTCATTGGCGATGTCTATGGCTTGCTCTTCGGTGTCGAATGTCATGGCAGTCAACACCGGCCCAAAGATCTCTTCCTGCGCGATGCGCATACTATTGCTGGCATTGGTAAAGAGCGTCGGGCTGACGTAGTTGCCGGGCCCCAGATCATCCCGGCGTGTACCGCCCACCTGAATAGTCGCTCCGTCGGCGCGCGCTGCGTCCATATAACTCATCACTTTTTCAAAGTGCCCGCTGTGTACCAGCGGGCCCACTTCGGTGTTCGGGTCCAGTGGATGACCCACTCTAAGATTCTTAACACGCTGTTCCAGCGCGGCGATGAATTTATCCGCGATACCTTCTTGAACAAGCAAGCGCGAGCTGGATGTGCAACGCTGACCGTTGAGACTGTAAATCATAAACACTACCGCATCTAGCGCGCGCTCAAAGTCTGCATCATCGAATACGATCACCGGATTCTTGCCACCAAGTTCCAGGTGCATACGCTTTAGTGTCTCGGCTCCTTGCCGCATGATATGAGAACCGGTGGAAGTTTCCCCTACAAGTGCGACTGCCTTGATGGCTGGATGTTCGGTGATGGCTTTGCCAACCACTTCGCCAAAACCATTGACGGTATTCCAGACGCCGGGGGGAATGCCGGCTTTTTTGCTGATCTCCGCCAGGAGCATGGCGCTTAACGGACTCAGTTCCGCCGGCTTGTGCACCACGGTACAACCGGCGGCCAACGCTGGTGCAATTTTCCACGTGGAAAGCATAAAAGGCGTATTCCACGGTGTTATCACCGCGATCGGGCCGATCGGTGTACGTAAGGTGTAGTTGGTGTGTTGTTCTTGGTGCAAGGCATGCCCATTGCGTGCCTCCGGTGCTTTGTCGGCGAAGAAGCGGAAATTAGCGGCGCCGCGAATAGCGGCCTGTTGCATAAATCGAATAGGTTGACCGCAATCCATGCTCTCTACCAGCGCGATCTCTTCTGCCCGCTCAACGATTTTATCGGCAAAGTGATTGAGCAATTTCTTGCGTTCTGCGCCAGCCATATCGCGCCAGTCGGTGAAGGCGCTTTGCGCCGCCATGCAGGCCGCGTCAGCGTCTGCCTCAGCGCCTTGAACTATCTCGCCTATGGGGCTGTTATCAACCGGCGTGATGTTGGAGAACGTCTTACTATCTGACGGGACAAACGTTTCACCCGCAATGTAATGCCCCGTGACATTGTCTTTAAATGGCTGCAGGAAATCGTCAGCATGACGAATGTTCGTTTCGAAATCAGACATAGCTTGCTCTCATTTAATTTTGACAAAAGATAACATGTTAATTAATATGGGTCAATCATGGAGTCGAGGGTTTCCTAATAGTAGATCGAATTATTAGATAACTAATTGTTATTTATGGATTAATAAGTTGTAACCAGTCGCGTGCAGTATTTTGACCGCTAGTTTATTATTTAACAAGTTAATTTAATTTGAGGTTTTTAATGCGGTTTCTTACGTTTTTAGGCAACGACATAACGTCTTGGGGTGCGCTAAACGATAGTGGCGTCATCGATCTGGGAGCGCGCTATGGCGGTGATTTGCACACCGTGTTAAAAAACGACACCTTAGCCGAAATGCAAGACAAGGCCGGCGCGCTGACTGCCGACCATGACATTGGCGCTGTGACTTATTTGCCGCCGATCAGTACCCCGGAAAAAATCATCTGCATTGGGGTGAACTACGCCAACCGCAATGCGGAGTACAAAGACAATTCTGCGGAACCCGAATGGCCAAGTGTGTTTATGCGCACCATTGATTCCTTTACCGGTCACGAGCAGCCACTATGGCGGCCACCAGAATCGCTGCAGCTCGACTATGAAGGCGAGATAGTTATCGTTATCGGTAAGACCGGCCATCGTATCGGGGAAGATGACGCGCTGGATCATATCGCCGGGCTGACCATTATGAATGAAGGAACGCTACGCGACTGGGTGCGGCACGCCAAGTTTAACGTCACCCAAGGTAAAAACTTTGTACACTCCGGCGGTCTCGGTCCCTGGTTAGTCAGCGCCGATGAGTTCCACAGCTATGACGATCTAACAGTGACCACACGCGTTAATGGCGAGCAGCGGCAACACGACAGCACCGCTAATTTGATGTTTCCCTTTCGGTTTTTGATTAGTTATCTATCAAAGTTCTATATTCTCAAGCCGGGAGATATTATTTCCACCGGCACCCCGCTTGGCGCTGGTGCGCGCTTCGACCCGCCAAAATACCTAGCCCCTGGCGATGTGGTGGAGGTGGAGGTGCCGGGCATTGGCGTCTTGCGCAATAGTGTTATTGACGATCCCACGGTGGTGTGAACGGTATGCGCCGTTTCGACCGCTCCCTACCAATGACCTTGTTGAAGGCCAGGGAGGTGGTGATGAAGAAATTCATGCCCAGCCTTCGCCAACACGACTTGTCGCCACAGCAATGGCGAGTATTGCGAGTACTGGTGGAAGTCGACTCACTGGACTCTACTGAAATTGCCGAGAGTTGCGCGCTACTGCTGCCGAGTCTGACCAGAATTATACAGAACCTCGAGCGCCGCAAACTGATACGCCGCGTACCTTGCACGCGAGATCAACGGCGCAGCCTGGTTTCCATCACGGCGAAAGGCAAACGGCTGTTCGACAAAATTGCCCCTGTGTCAGAACAACGCTACGCCTATATCGCCGAAAAATTCGGGCCAGGCAAGCTGGAGTTGCTGTACGAATTACTCGATGAACTCATCGAGAAGATTGAACGGGACGAACCCGTAAGTTAGTGTAGTGCCATTTATACAGGGCACTACACTAGCTATTTGCAATCATTCTCAGGAGGACCTTCTATGCGTAGTGAAAAAGAAATGTTTCTTTGGAACTGCTGGTACGCCGCTGCGTGGGACTATGAAGTCACCGCCGCCACCAAACTCGACCGTACATTTCTCGGCAAGCCGGTTGTTATTTTTCGCGGTGAATCCGGGCGCTACATTGCGCTAGATAATCGCTGCTGTCACCGGGGGGCGCCGTTGACCATGGGCCGCATTGAGGGTGACTGCCTACGTTGCATGTACCACGGTCTAAAATTTAACGCTGACGGCGTTTGCATCGAAATTCCCGGCCAGGACAAGATCCCCCCTTCGCACCGAGTGCACAGCTACCCTATTGAAGAGCGCGGTCAACTGCTATGGATTTGGATGGGCGACCCCGAGTTAGCTAATCCAGACGATATCATCGACTACGCGCCGTTGAATGACCCGGAGTGGACCGGCCTTCCACAACAGGCCTATCTTCATTACGACGCGAACTGGTTATTGATTGTCGACAACCTGGCAGATTTTTCTCACCTGGCTTTTGTGCACACCAATACGCTGGGTGGCTCCGAGGATTATGCGATAGAAACAAAGCAGGAAATCGAGCGCCTAGACAATGGCTTTCAGTTTGAGCGCTGGCATCGTAACAGTGCGCCGGCACCCTATCACGCAAAAGTGAGCCCGGAAGGCAGCGCACAGGTTGACAGGCGCAATACTGTGCAAATGTTCGTGCCCGGTATTTTTCTGATGGAAACGGCTTTCGGGCCAGTCGGTTGGGAAAACAGCGACGATCACTCAAAAGTACGTCAATATCGTAACTGCCAATACATGACGCCGGAATCGCTCCAAACCACGCATTTCTTCTGGAACTACTTGCGCAATTACCGGCGTAACGAAGAAGATGTGTCAATATCGCTGCAAGACAGCATGCTAGAGGGTTTCATGGAAGACAAGGTCATTATTGAGGTGCAACAAAAACTGCTTGAGCTGGACGACCCTTTTCAACCGAGAGGTCTGGCAGCCGACTCGGCACTGGCGCACTTCCGCAAGACCTGGGACGGATTGATCAGTACAGAGCGTAAACAACATCCGCCGCAAGCGATTGAGGTCACTCGTCCGATACTTTAGCATTTACTGAACCCCTGGAGGTAGCTCTTATGGCACATATGCAACCGCTGGCGCGTGAAGACATCGAGGATGCAGAACTGCAGACCATGCTGGATCGTTACCAGCAAATTCGCGGTTTCGTGCCCAACAGCGTCAAGACCATGGCGCGCCGGCCCAATATTGCAAAGAGTTTTGCTGCGCTGAACCAAGCCATTTTGTATGAGGGTAGCGTAGACGAAGAGCTGAAGATGCTGGTCAGTCTGGTTTCCAGCCTGGCGGCGGGTTGCAGTTATTGCCAGTCACATATGGCGAATCTATCCAGCATCTACAGAGCGTCGGATGAAAAAATCGCGGCCGTGTGGGAGTTCGAGACCAGTGAGATATTCACCGCCGCGGAGCGCGCCGCGCTCAGGCTGGCTATGAAGGCCGGTACATTACCCAACGACGCCGGGCAAGAGGACTTTGACGAGCTAAAGAAGTATTTTGACGAGGGGGAAATCGTCGAAATTGTCGCTTCCATCGCGCTGTTTGGTTATCTGAATCGCTGGAATGACACCCTGGCCACGCAGTTGGAAGAATTTCCTGCGAAGGTGGCTGAGCGAACGGTCGGAAGTATGGGCTGGAGTGCAGGTAAGCATGGCTAGTCTAGTGTCGTGCCGGGGTAGTTCGTTAGTTTTGCCTCGACTCAAGATTGGCATTAGTTCGCTGTGAGTCAACTCGCAATTTCTCTCTCAAGCAAGTTTTGTAATCAAAACTATGTTCTACTCTAGCCTGGTTCGTGCGCTGCGAAAGCGTGTGCAAAATCACCTTAGAATTGACGTTCTTGCTTGAATGCCGGTGCGGCTATGGCTTCGGATCACCTTGGGGACGAGATAATGTATACAAAATTTAGGCAAACCGCTATTTCGCTATCCGTAATCGCAGCAATTGGGAACGCGCCCGAAATCGCTGTCGCTGCCGAACTTGAAGAAGTGGTAGTTACTGCTCAAAAACGCGAGCAAGGCGCAAACGATATCGGCATCACCATGAATGCATTTAGCGGCGACATGATTCGTGATTTGGGTGTTACAACCGCCGAGGACATTGCGCAATTCACTCCCGGATTGACCGTGAACGAGACGGCCGCGACTGGCGTACCGTTATATACCATACGCGGTGTCGGTTTTCAGGATTACTCTACAGGCGCGTCGTCAACCGTTGGCTTGTATTTTGACGAAGTTGCCATCCCTTATACCGTGATGAGCCGCGGCACCATATTCGATGTGGCGCGGGTTGAGGTGCTGAAAGGTCCGCAGGGTGATTTGTACGGCCGTAACACCACCGCCGGGCAAATAAACTTCGTTAGCAATAAGCCGACTGACGAATTCGAAGCCTATG
>JBPCXM010000215.1:0-38211 GCA_051008535.1 Pseudomonadales bacterium
CAGTATGCGATCGAGCGGCTGTATGAGCTGACCAAGGACAAGAACACCTACGTCACCACCGAGGTCGGTCAGCACCAGATGTGGGCGGCGCAGTTCTATCCGTTCGACAAGCCGCGGCGCTGGATCAACTCGGGTGGTCTCGGCACTATGGGTTTTGGTTTGCCGGCTGCCATGGGTGTCAAGTTAGCCTTTCCCGAAGCCGCGGTGGTATGCGTTACCGGGGAGGGCAGTATTCAGATGAATATTCAGGAGCTGTCTACCTGCACGCATTACAATTTGCCTGTCAAGATTATCAACATCAATAATCGTGCGCTGGGTATGGTGCGCCAGTGGCAGGACATGCAATACGCCGGCCGCCATTCGCAATCCACCTATGAGGATTCGTTACCGGATCTCGTCAAACTGGCTGAATCCTATGGCCATGTTGGAATGCGGGTAGAACGATACGAAGATCTGGAAGAGAAAATGCGGGAGTGTTTTGCGCTGACCGATAGATTGGTGTTTATGGATATCTACGTTGACCCGAATGAGCACGTATACCCAATGCAGATTGCGCCGAACGGCTCCATGCGTGATATGCATTTAAGCAAGACGGAGCGTAGCTGATGCGTAGAATCGTTTCCCTGCTAATGGAAAATGAGCCGGGTGCGCTATCGCGTGTGGTCGGCCTGTTCTCGCAGCGCGGCTACAACATCGAAACCCTAACGGTAGCTCCTACCGAAGATGAAACGCTGTCACGCTTAACGCTGACGACGATCGGTGACGACAGCAAAATCGAGCAGATCACCAAGCAGCTAAACAAATTGATCGACGTGGTCAAGCTGGTTGATTTAAGCGAAGGAGAACACGTAGAGCGCGAACTGATGCTGATTAAGGTGCGCGCCAGCAGCGCGCAGCGCACTGAGGTGAAACGTTGTGCGGATATTTTTCGTGGCCAAATCGTCGACGTTGGGCCGAATATTTTCGTGATTCAGGTGACGGGGGCCAGCGATAAGCTGGACGCTTTTATCGAAGCGATTGGCGAAGCGTCAATTCTGGAAGTGGTACGCAGCGGCGTGTCGGGTATTTCGCGTGGTGAGAAGGTGTTGCGGCTCTAGCTGCGTTTACAGGGTGCGCACAGCGCGCGCACCCGCCATTACATTATACAATCCGCTGCATCGCCGTCATATAGCTGCGCAGTTTCTTGCCGACCACTTCCACTGGGTGATTGCGAATCGCATCGTTCACGGCGATCAACTCCTGATTGTCCACCCCCAGGTCGTCGACCTGCAAGCCCTTGCCGATGACATCGGCGTCTACCGTTTGCATGAAGTCTTTCAGCAACGGCCGGCAGGCGTGGTCGAATAAATAACAGCCGTACTCAGCGGTGTCGGAGATGACCACGTTCATTTCGTACAGTTTGCGTCGTGCGATCGTGTTGGCTATTAGCGGTGTTTCGTGCAGTGATTCGTAGTAGGCCGACTCTTCAATAATTCCGGATTGCGACATCACTTCGAAGGCCAGTTCAACGCCTGCTTTTACCATTGCGACCAGCAAAATGCCGTGGTCAAAGTATTCCTGTTCGAGTATCTCTTGGTGCGTATTCTCGGCCTTTTCAAACGCTGTTTCCGCCGTAGCGGCGCGCCAGTTGAGCAGATTATTGTCATCGTTGGCCCAATCTTCCATCATGGTTTTGGAAAAGTGCCCGGTCATGATGTCGTCCATATGCTTTTCGTACAGCGGGCGCATTATGCCTTTCAATTCTTCGGCCAGGTGGAAGGCACGAATTTTTGCCGGGTTAGACAAGCGGTCCATCATATTGGTGATGCCGCCGTGTTTTAAGGCTTCGGTGACTGTTTCCCAGCCGTACTGAATCAGCTTCGACGCGTAGCCGGCTTCCACGCCCTGTTCGACCATTTTATCGAAGCACAATATGGCGCCGGTTTGCAGCATACCGCACAGTATGGTTTGCTCGCCCATAAGGTCGGATTTTACTTCGGCAATAAACGAAGACTGCAACACGCCAGCGCGATGCCCACCGGTGCCTGCAGCGTAGGCTTTTGCCAGTTCCAGGCCATCGCCCTGTGGATCGTTTTCGT
Source organism: Pseudomonadales bacterium (assembly GCA_051008535.1). Taxonomy (GTDB): domain Bacteria; phylum Pseudomonadota; class Gammaproteobacteria; order Pseudomonadales; family JAUIET01; genus JBBKXJ01. Next base: position 2,079 of record JBPCXM010000215.1, read on the forward strand.
TATGCACCGCGATTAAGGTGGGTACGCCAAAGCCGCGCCGATATTCCTCGCGTACTTCCGTGCCGGGACATTTTGGTGCAACCATAATCACGGTAATGTCGTCGCGAATTTGCATGCCTTCTTCGACAATATTGAAGCCGTGAGAGTACGACAGGCAGGCGCCATTTTTCATTAGAGGCATGACTTTGCTGACCACCGCGCTGTGCTGCTTGTCTGGCGTAAGGTTAAGCACCAGATCGGCCTGGGGAATAAGCGTTTCGTAGCTGCCGACAGTGAAGGCGTTTTCAGTGGCGTTTTTCCAACTCTGACGTTGTTCGTCGATCGCTTCCTGACGTAATGCATAAGCGACGTCAAGGCCGCTGTCGCGCAGATTCAATCCCTGGTTCAAACCTTGCGAACCGCAACCGACGATGACCATTTTTTTGCCCTTCAGCTTTGCGACTTCATCGGTGAATTCGGCGCGATCCATAAATCGACATTTGCCCAATTGCTGCAGTTGTTTCCGTAGGGGCAGGGAGTTGAAGTAGTTCATGCTGTGTACCTGATCACGCTGATAAATTTGGGAGGCGTAAGATAACGCACTTGTTAGCTCGGGTAAAATGATATTATTGCGCTGAAACGCGCTTTTACTGCCATAAAAAACACGCCGACGTTGGAACATATTTATATGAGCGATGAGTCATCGAACAAACAGCAAAGCGGCAAAACGACGCCGCTGGAAAATCTGCTGCCGATTGACGAACATATCGAGGAGGTCTCTGAAGATGGCCGCAAGGTGCGGCGCAGAGGTATATTTCTGCTGCCGAATTTGTTTACCACCGCCGCACTGTTTGCTGGCTTCTATGCGATTGTCGCGGCGATTAACGGCAATTTTGAGGCGGCCGGGCTGGCTATTTTTTTCGGTCAGCTGCTGGACGGCATGGACGGCCGTATTGCGCGCCTGACCAATTCACAAAGCAAGTTTGGCGAGGAGTACGACAGCCTGTCGGACATGGTGACATTTGGCGTGGCGCCGGCGCTGGTGATGTTTATGTGGTGTTTATCGGGCCTCGGCAAACTGGGTTGGGCTGTGTCGTTTATTTATGTCGCGTGTGCCGCCTTGCGGTTGGCACGTTTTAATGCCCAAGCTGATACTGCCGACAGACGCTTTTTTACCGGTCTGGCAAGCCCTCCGGCAGCCACGCTGATTGCCGCCACCGTTTGGACGGGCCACGATATGGGCTATCTTGGCCTTGAGTTGTCTACTTGGACCCAGAGTTTGCTCGCGTTTGAAACCGCCTTGGTTGGTCTTATGATGATGCTGAACGTGCCCTACCATAGTTTTAAGGGCGTTGATTTCAAAGGCCGGGTGCCATTTGCGGCCGTATTCGCCGTGATGCTTGTTTTCGTGGTCATCACAATCGACCCACCGCGCGTGTTGTTCGCGTTGGCATTGACCTATGCCTTATCTGGGCCAGTGATATATATCTGGAAATTAATACGGGGCAAGCCAAAGTCCGGACAGGACGCTAGCGCCCCTTAAATAAAGATCCCAACACACCACGCATCAGGCTGCGTCCCATCTGGCTGCCAATCGACCGCGTCACGCTTTTCAAAAAAGCTTCGCCCACCGATTGACGATTGCTGCTGCGCCGCTTGGTTTTCTTTTGCACGGCTTTTGCCGCCTGTTGTTCGGCTTCTTGCATGGCTTGCTCGGCGCGCTTTTGTAGCATCTCATGCGCCGAGTGTCTGTCTACCGAGGTATTGTATTTGTCGCCATAAGGGCTGTCGGCTTGCACCGCATCGCGCTCCGACTTTTTCGCCGGTCCAATACGCGAGAAAGGTGGTTTGATCAAGGTGCGCTCGACCACGGTCGGCGTGCCCTTAGCTTCCAGCACTGATACCAGCGCTTCACCAACCCCCATATTCATAATCGCTTCGCGGGTTTCGAATTTCGGATTGGGACGAAAGGTATCGGCTGCGGCGCGCACGGCTTTTTGATCCCGCGGCGTGAATGCGCGCAAGGCATGTTGCACCCGGTTGCCGAGTTGCGCCAGCACCGTATCTGGAATATCAGTTGGGCTCTGGGTAATGAAATATACGCCCACACCTTTGGAACGTATCAAGCGCACCACTTGTTCAATCTTGTTTAGTAGGGCTTTAGGCGCGTCATTAAACAGCAGATGCGCCTCGTCGAAGAAGAATACGAATTTGGGTTTCTCCGGGTCGCCGACTTCCGGCAAGTTCTCGAACAACTCCGACAGCAGCCATAAGAGAAAAGTGGAATACAAACGCGGATTCTGCATCAGCGTGTCGGCGGCCAGCACGTTAATGTAACCCTGGCCAGCGGCGTTGGTAGCAATCAAATCGTCCAGTTCCAGCATGGGTTCGCCGAAGAATTTCTTACCCCCTTCGCGTTCGATAACCAGCAGTCGGCGTTGAATAGCGCCAACCGAGGCGGCAGAAATATTGCCGTACACGGTTTTCAGTTTCTTGGCATGCTCGGCAATATGAACCAGCATGCTACGCAGGTCTTTCATATCCAGCAATAAGAGACCTTGCTCGTCAGCTAACGTAAAGGCGATGGTCAAAATACCTTCTTGCGTTTCGTTCAGGTCCAGCAGGCGTGCCAGCAGTACCGGCCCCATATCAGAAACGGTAGCGCGGATGGGGTGGCCTTTCTTGCCGAACAAATCCCAGAAAATCGTCGGCGCGCCAACCCACTGATAGTTTTCAATCGCCATCTTGTCGAATCGCTCTTCCACCTTGGGATGCGACTTACCTGGCTGGCTGATACCGGACACGTCGCCCTTAACGTCGGCCAGAAACACGGGCACTCCCATGCGCGAAAAAGACTCGGCCATCATTTGCAAGGTGACCGTTTTACCAGTACCGGTGGCGCCGGCAATCAGGCCATGGCGGTTGGCGTATTTGGGGTTGAGATAAACTTTCCGCTCGCCAAGACCGAGCAGAAGCTGATTGGATTCTGGCATAGTGTTTCCTGCTTATTGATTTGGGCTTTATTTATGCGCAGCTATGGTACGCGATGGTGCAAAAAAGTCGATACGCAACAAACGATTACTCCTCACTACTTAACGTGACACAATCACCCGGTCGCCGCTGACAGGCTCGATCGCAAACACCGCGAAAAGCGCGCCATCTACCACAAACAGAGTACCAGTTGCCGGGTCAAATGCGATACTGACCGGACTTTGCAAGTCTGTGCCGATACCCGTGTCGACATTGGAGATCACGCGACGATCGCTGGTAGTGGTATCGAAACCGTAAATACTGCGTTCGTTAGCGTCGGCCACTATTGCTTCGCTCGGCGTCAGAGTAACGTCCTGGAACGGAGCGGTACTTCCCGGCAAAGGGGTTTGTGTGATCAGTGGAAATGGCGTGCTACTGCCGATAGGGCCCGTGTTGCGGTCGCCTGTATTAAGGTCGACTGCAATCAGCGAGTCGACGGTGGTATCTACCACATAGCCAACTTGATTGGCGCTATCGACGGCGATGTTTTGCGGAAAATCAAACGCGATGCCGCCGCCGATGGCGGGGGCTGGAACAGAGTTCACATCGCCGCGAGACAACACTGAGCGGTCACCGGTAGCGAGCTCAATGCTAAGCAAGAAATCGTTATCGTCGAGGTTATCAGGATTGGTCACCAGAAGACGATTATTGCTGGTGTCCAGCGCGCCTCCTAGTGGCGAAATCAGCGGGTCGCCGCCACCGTTGCTCGCATCGGAAACGACGGTGCGATCGCCAGTGGCCAAATCTACATTGATAATTGCGGGCAGGTTAGCGTCCACGACAATAGCGCTGGCACTTGTCTGCTGCAGTGAAACACTGGTTGGGAACTGCAATGGTTGACCAGTACCAGTGGCTGCGTCGCTAATAACGCGGCGGGCGCCGGTGTTGATGCTAACGCCGTAGAGCGCACCATTGGCAACGTTGGTGACGAGCGCTTCTCTATTTGTTCGGTCAATATCGATGCTAAACGGGGTTGCAAATTCAGGACCGCTACCAATGCCAGCGTCGGACAATGGTGATCGGTCGCCGGTGCCATTGTCGACTTCGAGTACCGCGCTCAGGGTCGTATCGACAACAAAACTGCGTGCGCTTGCATCGGCGACCAGGGCCAGTGGAAATGCGAGCTCAGGTCCGCTGCCCTGTGTTGCTGATGAAATAATTGTGCGATCGCCATTGCTCGGGTCAATGCTAAACAGCGCACTTAATTCGACGTCCGAGACAACAATCTGATTGCTACTCGGGTCAATGGTAATGCCGCCCGGTGTGAGCAGTGTCGGACCGGCGCCAACGACTGCACTGGAAACAACACTGCGGTCGCCGGTGTTCAAATCTATGGCAATCACTGCTTGCGTTATAACATCAAGAACAAGTGCGCGATCATTTGTGGTGTCAACGGCGACTGATCCCGGCAATTGGAGAACCGGTCCGCCGCCGGTGGCCGCATCGCTCAGTATGGCACGGTCGCCCGTTGTCAGATCAACAGCGTAAACGGCAGCCGGTGCCAGCTCGGTGACTAGCGCCCGATTGCGTGATAGGTCCAGTGCAATCTGGTCGGGGTTTTGAAAACCGGGTCCTGCGCCGGTTGTTGTGTTCGAGATGACACTGCGGTCACCGTTACCCAAGTCTACCGCCAGTAATGCTAGCAACGAAGGATCAACAACGATCGCCCTGCTGTTGGCAGCGTCTACTGCGACACCAACAGGTGTAACCAGCGCCGGACCTTGCCCGACGTCTGCGCTTGAGATAATTGCACGCTGCCCGCTTACCAGGTCAGATGTGACCAATGCAGCGAGCGTGCTGTCGACCAATACCAGCCGGTTATTGGCGCTGTCTAGTGCGATGCTGAAAGGCGAAGTGAAGACAGGATTGTTTACCACGATGGTTGTCGCCGCCAGCGCATCGCGATTGCCCAATGTGTCGGTGCTGGCCACTTCCAACATGTTCGCGCCGCTGCTAAGTGGCACGCGCACGCGCCAGGTCAAAAAGTCGTTGTCGGTCGTAGCTCGCACGCCGTTGACAACGATGCTGGCAATAGTGCTTGCATCCGCCGCAGTGCCGGTGACTGTCACGCTGTCAGCTCCGGTCAAGGCACTGGGCGGGGGGTAAAGAATACGTGCGCTTGGCGGCGCAACGTCAAATGCGTTGCCACCGGCATCTGGGCCGCTGCCGTGGATGATCTCATCGCCAAAAACATTATCGCTGGAACCCTTCGAGCCACTGCTGCATGCACTGATGTGAAAAATTACTGTTAGGCAAAATAATATGGTGCGCATATGCTCCGGCTAGTGCAACTAAGTGATTTGGTTATTCTACAGGGAAGGTCAGAATATAAACATGCAACGACCGTGAAACGAGCCTCAAATCGCGCCTAATCAGATAAATTGCCAGAAATTGTTGAATCGTGGGAGTGAATTCCGGTGAATTCTGCGCTGCTCGCCGTATATTATATTCAGGTTCCGCGGTGTCAGGTCTGTGCCGCCGTGGAGCGGTTAAACAATGCAACAAGCCGTGAACTCAGCGGCTTTTTTAACAATAAACATGGGCTTTCAACAAACTTCCATGATACTGCCGCCATTGTCATTGCTCCACAGAAGGCGATCGTGTTGATCAACAAAGTGTTGTCACCGCCAAAATAATAAACTGACAACTGCTGCAGCGGGAAAGCGTAGAGATACAAGCCATAAGAAAAATCTCCATGCTTATCAAATACGGGCAGCAATGAGCGCTCGCTCAAGCCGATACCCAAAATGAAATAAGCAAAGCAAAATAGTGAGACTGTGTTGTACGCGCCACTGTTGAAACTAAAAACAGAAAGTACCAACAAGATAATGAAGCCGAAAGCATTAGGCTTTAAATATTCTCGATTAATAAAAAACAACGACCCAAATAAGAACGCCATCGCAGGATAAACATGCGCTGGATGGTCGAAAAAGGGTAACAACTTAGCGGCGAAGGCGAAGAGTAGTATCGCGATAATTGCCAGTGCGTTGAACCAGACGCGCGACCTAAACAGTCCACAACAGCCGACGCACGCCACTGAAACATACATCACTAGCTCAAACGGTAATGTCCAAAGTGAGCCGTTTACACTGTTTTTCCAGGGAAGGTCCGCAAATACCCCGGGGAGCGTGTGATGAATGCCCCACAAGCTTGAGTTCTGCAGCGTGAACAATAGGGTTTCGTGGTGTGACAAGTAAGACAGAGCGGGCAGCGTGGTAGCAAGCAAGCCGACGAAAAACGCGCAAAACAATACCGCAACAATCAGTGCCGGGTAAATTCTCAACACTCGTGCCACTGCATAATCTATAAGGTTGCCGCGTCTCACAAAACTTGCCGTAACCAGATAGCCCGATAACACAAAAAAAAGTGCAACGCCCAGCCCTGGCAACCCCTGGTGGAATGGGCTATAGCTGACGATCCAATGGGAAATAGGGTCGCGGGTGCCTTCGCCGCCAGCCAATGTATATCCATGGCCAAAGAGGACGAGGAAAGCGCCAATAAAGCGTAGCGAACCTATGTTGTTTTGATGCATGGCAGAACGATCAGTAACGATAACAAGCGAGCCAATGGCAGCAATACTACACTACAACCGATTTGGATTTTTCCTTTACCAGTTGCGACAAAGTGGTCTGCCCGGCGTTTTTACTAGAAGGTATACGTCAGACCAACGGACAGCATCGATAAGTCGCTGGAATCCGCAATTTCAAACTCCTCGTATTCACCTCTGATGGCGAAAGAACCAAGCTGAATACGAGCGCCGACACCATAAGCTGGATCCGAACCCGATTGGTCGATATTTCTATCCTCTATCGCGGTATCAACATTCCAATCGACGAAACCTACTTTACCGAACACGGCTACCGGGCCGAACGTCAGTGCGACGAGCCCAAACACATCCAGAGAGTCGGCTTCCGCTTCTGCATCACCGAGCACGCTGCGGCCTTCAAACGCTCCGAAATCTCTGTAGGCCGCTTCAACCGCAAGGTCGATCAAAGGGATAATGCCTAAGTTAAACCCAACCATAATTTTATACGCGTTGTCGTCATCGTCGATTTCAAAGTCGTCAGTGTCGATTTCGTCTATGTCATCGATGTTCAGGGATGAGCGACCAAGACCTCCTCCTATGTAAAATCCACTGTCTTCTCCGGCCATGACCGACTCAGTCGCCATCAGTAAGCTCGCGGCGAGAAATGTTGTCGATAGCATTCTCATAGTTGATATCAAAACAAACTCCTTATTTACAAAAGAGATATAGTTTAGCCTTTTGCAACCGTGAGGTCAGCGCTAAACGGGTGCATATTACATGCGATTTATGGACTTATTACCTTGAGTAAGAGTTGCGACGATAAGAAAAAGGGCTGATCGATCAATACAATTAACGGGCGCTTAGCTTGCTTTAAGCGAAATTGACACTTGCAGCCCCCCCTGCGGGTGATTGACGGCATCAATTCGGCCGGCATGCTTTTCAATCGCTCGCGCGGCGATGCTAAGCCCAAGACCAAAACCGTCACCATGCATACTGTTTCCTGCACGGTAAAAGGGTTCTAACAGCTGCGCTACGTCTTGTTCTTCAATGCCAGGCCCATGGTCGCGAATGCTGAGGAGAATAGTGTCGGTTTGGCGCGAGAGGTTCACGTCAACCGCCGTGCCTTCCGCCGTATGTTTGCACGCGTTGCGTAACACGTTCTCGAAAGCACGGCGCAATAGTTCGCCATTGCCTTGCACCGTAGTTGATTCCTCTGACAACTGTAAGCTAATCGGATGAGTGTTGTATTCCAGTCGCACATCCGCAACCAGTTCCTCTAACAGGGCGTCTAAATCGATGGGCTCAGCCAGCGCTTGTTCTTGCTCCGTTCGCGCATAGTCGAGTATTTGCTGAATCAGCTTATCCATGCGCTCGCACTCCCGCTCCACCCTTTGCAAAGTGGCGGCGTCAAGGCTGGCACCACGTTGTTGATTCAGTGCGGCGGCTGCTTGTAAGCGCGCCAGTGGGGCACGTAATTCGTGTGACACATCGTGCAAAAGTTGCTGCCGCGACTCTATCATCTCACCCAACCGATTCGCCATGCCGTCGAACTCTTGCGCGAGGTCGCCGATCTCGTCGCCACGCTTTAACAGTTTCCGTTCCATTGGCGTTGCAAAGTCTCCGCTGGCCAAATGGCGGGCATGCGCGCCCAGATTCTTCAGCGGTCGGGTGATCATCCAGGTAAGTAGTAGGCTAACAAACGCCGAAGCGAGTAATATAAAAACGAAACCGATCGAATGCATGCGTGCCAGCCACCCCATCACAAAGCGTGGTGGTTGCGGCCGGTCGCTTACGATTTTGTAAACGTTGTCTGCGCCACTGGTAAATTTGAATTCGATATGCGCGCGGTGGTCTGCATGTTGTTGCGGTTTACCGAAAACCAGTTCGCCCTTAGGGCCGTAAATCACAATGTTGGAGCCTCTGCCTACATGCGGCCCGCGACGATGCCGGTTGTGCTGAATGAAATGGTCGAATTCCCGGCGTAGATCCAACTGCTGGCCGTGTTCATAACGGTAGGTGATAAAAGCGGCCGAACGGAGCACCGCATCTTTATGCCGCTCAAGTACATGCTGCGACTCGCTCATATGCAAGGCCGTAAAAGTCGTAGCAACTAACACAATGAGATTGGCGAGCCAGAAAGCTAAAAATATTTTCCAAAACAGACTGCGAAACTTGAACATGTTTAGGAGTTATCACTAACGAATTGATAGCCCGCACCGCGCACCGTTTTGATCAGCTCTTCGTCGCCCAGTGCCTGCCCCAGTTTTTGTCGTACCCGGCTGACGTGTACATCGATGCTACGATCGTAGGCGCCGAGTTTGCGCTGCAGTACTTTCTCGGTGAGCACGGATTTGCTCAGCACTTCTCCTGCCGATTGCATTAACAACGCCAACACGTTGAATTCCGCGCTGGTTAACGACAGTTCTTCATTGCCCACCGTAACGCTGCGTTGACCGTTGTTCAGGTTGATGCCATGCAGTTCGATCGTATCTTTGGCGTTGTGAACCGTATTTTGATTGCTGCTGCGGCGCAACACAGCACGCAAGCGTGCCGACAGCTCGCGCGGATTGCAGGGTTTGCCTAAGTAATCGTCGGCGCCCATTTCCAGGCCCACGATGCGATCAATGTCGTCGCCACGGCCGGTGAGCATAACGACAGGTGTATTCAATCGACTGCGCAATGCTTGCAATACTTCCAGGCCGTTGAGTTTGGGCATCATGATATCCAGCACAATGGCATCGAACTGCGAGTCGTCGATAACTGTGTCTAAAACCGCTTGACCGTCGTGCACGGCACTGACGCGAAAGCCTTCGCCGCGCAGAAATTCAGCCAGTAAATGACACAGTTCAATGTCATCATCGACCAGCAATATGTGTTGGTTTTGTTTACTCATGCCGATACTTTATACAAGACATTTATGGTGGGGTATTTTCTTTACCTAACTTTACGCTTGTTAACCCATCTTAGCATTGCCGTGCGCGACACTGAGCATGTACCACACCAACGCAACACAAACACACATTGGAGTACATTATGAAACGTTCAGTTATCGCAATTCTTGCAGCAACCGGTTTATCGCTCGCGACAGCGGCTTATGCATTTGGCCCTAGTGGCCACGGGCATCACGGTAAACACGGTGATTTTTTCGGCGGGCAACGTGGCATGCACGGCTTTATGTTTGAACGAATGCTGGATTTGACCAATGAGCAAAAAACTGCTGTCGACGATATCTATAGCGCAGCAAAGGAGCAGCGCAAAGAGTCAGTCACCGAGCGCGGCAATGCACGCCAGGCAATGATGGATTTGAATCCCTCAGACGCTGACTATCAGACGAAGGTAGTCGAATTTGCCAAACAGAAAGCGGCGCAAGTTGAACAGAGGATCATCGCCCACGCTGCCACACAGGCACAGGTGTATGAAATACTGACACCGGAACAACGCGAACAACTCGAGCAGCTAAAAACAGAGGCGAAGGAACGTTTTGCGAAGCGACGTCAACGCGCCGATGGCGACAGCGAATAAACTCTGCCGGCACCCGGCTTAAGCCGGGTGCTTTAGTTCTATCGTACTATTGAATTCGCGCAAGAATCAGTTCAATATTTAGCTGCATACTTTGTGAACGCACAAAAACCATGGGAAGCTAAGTTATGAACGATACTGCCGCCAGTTCAACCTTTAATCTCGGTAAACTCGTAGAAGACGCGAAAGCAGTCGTCACCGATCCGGTAGGTTTTTATCGCAGCATGGCAAAAACCGGCGGTTATGCCGAGCCGGTTATTTTTGTTGTCGTCATGGCTGCGATCACCGGCTTGATGGTGGCGGTTTTCTCAATGTTTGGTATTGGCCAGGTTGGCGGCATGGCCGTTGGTGCTTTTGCGGTTATTGTAATGCCGATTATGGCGGTAATTGGCAGCTTCATTGGTGCTGTGATAATGTTTATTATCTGGAAGTTAATGGGCTCGCCACACGGCTTTGAAACGGCATACCGCAGCGTTGCCTACGCGACTGCTATTTATCCGATTACATTTTTCCTTAGTCTGGTTCCTTACATCGGATCAATTGTCAGTGTCTGTTGGGGCATGTATTTAATGTTTATTGCCAGCCAGGACGTGCACGGCGTCGCCCGCCAAACGGCGATGATGGTGTTCGGCGTGCTGGCATTGCTTGTGGTTTTCTTCCAGGTTTCCAGCGAGATTGCGGCGCGTAAAATAGCCTCAAATATGGAGGAATTCGGCGAATCAATGGAAGGTTTTGGTAAGTCCATGGAAGAACTGGGTAAGGCAATGGAGGACTCGGAAAGCGTTAAGACCATGGAAAAGTTAGGCGAAGCAATGGAAAACTCAGAAAGCGCTAAGACCATGGAGAAACTGGGCAAGGACATGGAGGGCATCGAAGATTTAAGCCCGGAAGAAGCCGGCAGAAAGTTGGGAGAGTTTTTCAAAGGCATGGAAAAAGCCTTACAAGAAACACAAGAGGCTGGCTCGGCAGAGGCCGTGCAAGAAACACAGGATGCTGGCTCGGCAGAAGCCGAATAAGTGCGACGACAGTTGTTTACGTGTTGCCGTGCATTAGAGCGGCAAGCGCGTACGGCACGGCGGTCTCGACCCGCAAAATACGTTCCCCCAAATTTACTAACTGCAGGCCCTCAGTCTGCAGTTTTTCTATCTCATAAGGTATAAAACCACCTTCTGGTCCAATCGCCAGTAGCGTGCCGTCGTCGACCTTTGGTATCGGCGCGCTGCCTATGCCAGGGTGAGCGACATATGCCTTACGGCCGGCACAAAGCGTCGCCAAGCGGTCTTCAACGAACGGTTTAAAACGCTTTTCAATATTTACTACTGGCATAACTGTGTCACCTGCTTGTGCTAAACCTGAATGCAAATATGCATCAATATTTTCCTGCCACAATGCTGGGCTTTGCCAGTAGCTTTTCTCCACGCGATACGAATTAAGCAGTGTTAATTCCTTAATGCCTAACTCTGCCACCATGCGCACAACGCGTTTCAACATTTTAGGACGCGGTAAAGCGAGAATAAGGCTCACCGGGGAGGGCAGGGGGGCGTCATGGGTAAATGTTACGTCCATAGTAATTTCGTTAGACGTCATCGAGGTCACGAGGCCAGTACCCAACTGCTGACCTAGCAAACCGACTTTTAAGTGATCGCCGTTGCTGGCGCGTAGTACCGTGTTGATATGCTTTGCACGCAAACCGCCAATACAAACCTGAGTTGCGCTGGTAAAATCTGGTTCTTGCAGAAGTATAATATTCATCGCCTTAAGTATAACCGCCACATTTGGAAAATAAGCCGCAATGAGTAAACAAAAAACTTTTTGTCATATTGATTAAGAACGACAATGACAAGACCACAAGCAAGTAGATACTCCATCGCTGCGTTATGCTTTCTGCTATTGGAGGGCTGCGCGCCGCACTACTATCAAGAAAGCGCCGGAGAAATTTACCGCGCGCGTCAGCAAGCGCAACTAGCACCACTGGTAAGCACTTCGCATCCGGCTTTGAACGTCGAAAACGCCTACGTTGTGCAGCGAGCACTAGTGAAAAAATTTCAACAGGACTCCGCGATTGTTGGGTATAAGGGCGGGTTAACCGGCATCGGTGCCGCGCAAAAGTTTGGCTTGCGAGAGCCTGTGGTTGGAGCGTTGTTCGAGTCTGGTAAAATCACCGATGATCAAGCCACGCCGCGTATAGCACGCAGCGGGTTTCGCCAGCTTATGCTTGAGCTCGAGTTGGGTTTCGTGTTTTCCAAGCCAGTGACGCAAAGATTAAAAAGCATCGAAGCACTCAAATCGCGCGTGGCGCATATTGTGCCAGCCATCGAACTGCCGGACCTGGGCTTCGAAGACATGCCGAACTTTAAAGGCGTGGATTTAGTCGCCAATAACGTATCGGCACATAGCTTTATTCTGGGGCGCCCATTACCGGCTGATACACCGTTCGATAAACTTGTAGTGAAGTTGTATCGCGGTGATGAACTGATCGTGAGTGGGGTTGGCAGTGATGCCTCGCCCAATCAGTGGCAGGCCGCCTTATGGCTGTGCAATAAACTGCTGGCATTAGGTTATCGCGTAAAAGAGGGTCAGGTACTGCTAACCGGCGCACTCGGGAAAATGGTGCCAGGTGCGGCCGGTGTCTACCGGGCGCACTACGGAGATCTGCAAGTACTGGAATTTGAAGTACGTTAAAACGTAGTGCTTCCAGAAGCCGACTGCGATCGCGTATACAAGCCTGCGTCGCGCAACGTGTTTAGCAGTTGTGTGTGGTCGGCTTGGCTTAGAAATTCACCAATGACGATTAGATCCTGTTTATGCTGCAATCGAATAGTAGGCGCGTCCCAGGGATGTCGCTGTGGTTCTATATTCAAGGCTGCATCTTCGCGCTTGAATCGCCAGGTTTTTTTTGGGCTGTAGTAGCCTTTTTCAATCGTTAGATCGTTGTTTTTGAAGTGTATCACCTGGCGGTAATTGAGCTTCCATGACACATAGTACAGTGCGCCGCTCAATGCGAGCATTTCCAGCCCGGCGAAGGGTAGTACTACCCAGGCGCCCACCAATGCGAATCCAAGGCCAATAGCGCCAGATAGCAACAGCAACGACAAGATAAAATATTGATTACCGCGCCAGCTCATAGACCGATTTGGCGTCAGCACGATCTGCAAGCTATTATCGTTCCGGTGGATGCTAACCATACGGGACGCTAGAAATCTGGAGTCGAGCTGACGTCAACAAGTTTCATTGTCATCGGGTGAACAAAGCTCAGACGCGTTGCATGCAGCATCAACCGCGGCGCCATGTGATATGCCGTCTCGTGTGCGTACAAATCGCAACCCAATATAGGGTGGCCGACGCTGCGCAAATGAATGCGCAACTGATGAGAGCGTCCGCTGCGTGGCCGTAACAACAGGCGTGATGTCATTTCTTTCCCAACGGAAAGCGTTTGGTAGTCAGTGCGTGACGCCTTGCCGTTGACAAAATCAATCTTCTGCCGCGGTCTGTGTCGCCAGTCGCGCGCGATTGGCAACTCGATGCAACCGAACTTGTCGCGCGGCGTTCCGAATACCAGCGCTTCATATTCTTTTGTAATCTCGCGTCGTTGAAACATACGGCCAAATGCGCTCAATGCGGCGGCGCTCAGCGGTAACACCATAATGCCTGAAGTGTCGAGATCCAAACGGTGCACCATGCGTGCTGTTGGGTAATCCTGCTGCAAGCGGGTGATGACGCTGTCCTTATTTTCAGCGCGCCTGCCGGGAACGCTGAGTAAGAATTCTGGTTTGTCGACCAGCAAAAAATGCTCGTCATGGTGAATAATTCTGACTTGTTTTTTACAGAATGGAACGATGTAACTGTGCTGCATAGCGCTTAGCGCTCATCTTCCGTTGTTACTAGTTTCTCGGTGACCAGGCCGAAAAAATGTTGCTCGCGGCTGTTTTCATAATACCAGCCAAGATGCTCCTCGCAACTCAGACAGTAGGCATATTGCCAGTCAAATCCAGGAAACCAGGTATGTACGTCAGTCGCTTCGCCGTAAATACCACAGCCCCAGGCGTCTTTAAAGCAGGCGACATTGAAGCTCATCCCACTAGGGTTAGTCAGCTGAAATGTGTGGCGGGAATTGACCTCAATTTTGTTATTCGCCGTGGTTATTGCCGATTGGCAGCGTGCGCAACAAAGATACCGGCCGGGGTCACTTTGCTGTTCTTCGATTTTGTCGAACAGCGATAGCAACGGGTTGTCTTCAAATACAGTTTGGCTGCACACAGTAGTTATTTCGGTGCGGTATTCCATGTCTGCATTGTAGCAGAGACGGCGATTGGTATTGATAGGGCGCGCACGTGCAAAAGGTATTTTGGTGTGGCTCAAAGTTTCCATAAACAAGCTTGTAGTGTGGCGTTACAATCGCAACTACCTGCGCAAGTTGATCTAAATCCAGCGTTCGCAAGCTGTCGGATAATACATAACATATGCAACAATGGAAGATAGCTATCGAGGCAGCTTTTGGCCGCTTCGGTCATTTCGCTTTTCGTCGTTCCTGGTATGTCATTATTGCAATAGCGCTGTTCTATTGCGCGCTTATTGCACAATTGCCAAAGCTAACCTCCGATACGTCTATCGAAGGCTTCTTACGCGCCGATGATCCGGTGTTGCTCAATTACAATCATTTTCGTGAACAGTTTGGCCGCGATGAGCTAATTATTGTCGCCATCGAAAGCACGGAAATTTTTACCGTTGAGTTTCTTCAAACCTTGCAAACGCTGCATGCGGAACTCGAGACCAGCGTACCCTATCTGGATAAGATAGATTCTCTGGTTAACGCGCGTCATATATACGGCGACGTCGATGAATTGATCGTCGAAGACCTACTTGAAACCTTGCCACAAACTAGCGCGCAGTTAAGCGCGCTGCGCAACCAAGTAGAGGGTCATCCGCTATATGTGAATTCGTTGCTTTCAAAAGATGCAACGGTGACGACTTTGTTGCTCAAATTGAACGCAAAATACAAGGTCGGTAACGTTGGGGATACGCCGCAGTGGCGCTATCTCGGCGACGAGCAGATGCAGGAAGCTGCCGCTGAAGTTGCAACGGTATTGGAACGGTATCAACCACAGTTTATCTCTGTGCATATGGCGGGTTCACCGGCGTTCATTGCCGCCGTGAACAAGGAAATGAAATACAACACATTGTTGTTTGCCGCCCTGACCATTGTCATCATCGTACTAGTATTGGGGTTGTTGTTCAGGCGAGCCTCCGGCGTTGTGCTGCCCATGTTGCTTGCATTTATGTCGCTGACTTCCACCTTCAGCTCGTTGCCTCTATTCGATGCGCCTTTCCAGCTGCCCATGACTATTCTGCCGTCGTTTGTGTTGGCCACCGGGGTGGGTACGGCGATCCATGTGCTAGCTATTTTTTACCGCAATTTTGATTGCTCGGGAGATAAACGCGACGCCATGAGCAAGGCCTTATCAAACACCGGGCTGGCCGTGTTATTTACCAGTGCGACCACGGCCGCGGGTCTTAGTTCATTTGTTGGTGGCGACTTGGTGCCGATCGCTAATTTGGGACTGTTCGCTGCTGTCAGCATGCTTTTCACTTTTTGCTATACCATATTTCTATTGCCTGCGCTCGTTGCAGTACTACCTCTGAAAATGCGACGGCCGCAGCAGCGAGCAGGAGCGGTACTAGTCGATCGTTTTACTACAGCGTGTGCCGCTATCGCCATTCGTTTTCCTTTACCTATTGTGCTTGCTTCCTTCTTACTGTTGACCTTGGGATTGGTCTCTGCCGCGCAATTGAATTTCAGCCATGATATGAAGCAGTGGTTTAATCCCGAGCATCCGATTATTATCAGTACTAATTTCATTGAAAAACATATGGGTGGCACGGCTCCGGTTGAGATTATTGTTGAAGTGCGCGGCGAACAGGCCATGCAAGCGCCAGCCCTACTTGGAAAGCTGGAACAATTGCAGGACGAACTGGCCGCTTACGATGATGGCGACGTCCGCGTTGGTAAAGTACTGGGCGTCGCTCAGATAATTAAGGAAACTAACCAAGCCTTGCACGGCAACGACGCTCAGTATTATCGAATACCGCAGCGCCGGGATCTGGCCGCGCAGGAGTTTTTTCTGCTGGAGCTAAGCGGCGCCGACGATTTATTTCAGTTAGTCGACACGGAGTATGAAGTCGCACGTACCACGGCCATGCTGCCATTGGTTGACGCGTTTTATTACGCTGATTTCATGCGTGACACCGAAGCTCGTTATCGTGCAGTGCTGGGTAAAGATGCTGTGGTTTACATCACAGGTATGACGCCGCTGCTAAATAAGACCATGGGTGAGTTAGTGGGTACCACCGCTCGTAGCTACGCTATTGCGATGCTAGTGATTACGCTGATGATGGTTATCTTACTGGGCAGTTTCAAATTCGGCTTATTGAGTATGTTGCCAAACGTCCTTCCCGTCGTCATCGCCCTGGGCTTGATGAATGTTTTTTCCGCGCCCCTGGATATGTACTCCATGACAATCGGCGCCATAGCGATTGGTTTGTCTGTCGATGACACCGTGCACTTTATGCATAGCTTTAGACGGCTGATGTACGAAACGGGTGATGTAGCTGAATCTATTCGCGAAACCCTGGCCAGCACGGGCAAGGCCTTGACGATTACCACTATCGTTATCTCTCTCAGTTTTTTTAACTATATGTTTTCCGACATGACCAACCTTTTCAATTTTGGTTTTTACACTGGAATCTGTATAGTGCTGGCGCTGTTGGCCGACTTATTGTTTGCCCCTGCTTTGATGATGTTGGTACATCAAAAGAGGGGCCAGCCGATACACTAGTAAAGGTAAACAATGTTCTCATTACAAATACTTTTTTATAAATTCATGATTCTGGGCATCAGGTTGCTAAGCCGCTTTTTGCCACAATCCAAACCATTACTGTTAACTGGGCCGGGCTCTTCACTACAGCTATGCGCAACCCTGGCGAATTTCGGCAGCAAAAAAGTCTTGATCGTTACCGACGCGATGTTGCGCAAACTCGGCATCCTCGATCCAATCACGACTGAGCTAGACAAGCATAGAATTCAGTGGGTGATTTATGACGGCGTAGAACCAGATCCAAGTTTGTTGCAGGTTGAACAGGGTCTCGCGCTACTGAAAAACCAACACTGCGACAGCGTACTTGCCGTTGGCGGCGGTTCTTCCATGGATGCGGCTAAAGTCATAGCCGCTGGTGCGACCAATGATAAGTCTGTGAAGGATTTTGTCGGCATGCTCAAGGTAAGAAACGTGCCGCTACCGTTTTTTGCCATTCCCACCACTGCCGGCACCGGGTCGGAAGTGACACTGGCTGCGGTTATCTCCGATCCGGATACGCATGAAAAGTTAAAGATTATCGATGCCAAACTGATTCCACTAGCGGCCGCCTTGGACCCCGTGCTGATGACTGGCTTACCACCACATATTACCGCAGCCACCGGCATGGATGCGTTAACCCACGCGATTGAGGCATATATTTCTAATCTCGCTACGCCAGAGACCGACCGCTATGCGCTGGCTGCCACAAAAATGATTCTCGAAAGTTTACCGCGTGCCTATGCATACGGCGATGATATGCAAGCGCGCGATTCCATGGCGCTGGCGTCTTGCTATGCCGGGCTTGCGTTTACCAAGGCAAATGTCGGTTACGTGCATGCGTTCGCGCATAATTTTGGCGCCAGTTACGGCACGCCGCA
Organism: Pseudomonadales bacterium; assembly: GCA_051008535.1. Taxonomy (GTDB): domain Bacteria; phylum Pseudomonadota; class Gammaproteobacteria; order Pseudomonadales; family JAUIET01; genus JBBKXJ01. The sequence continues at coordinate 19,862 of JBPCXM010000215.1, forward strand.
CGGTTTGGCCAATGCGATTGCCTTACCCCACATTCTCGAATTCTCAAAAGACGCCGCCGCTGAGCGTCTTGCCGAGTTGGCGCGGGCGGGTGGCCTGGGCGACGACAGCGAGACGGATTCGGTTCTCGCGCAACGCTTCGTCGACCGTGTCTTTGCGCTGAATCAAGAACTGAATATTCCGCTAGCGCTGGACGCCTTGCAAGAATCTGATATCTCCCGACTTGCCAAGGCAGCGTTGCACGAAGCGCATTATTTATATGCAGTGCCCAAATATATGACGTTGCCTGAGTGTGAAACGATTATGCGGCGCTTGTTGGTCTAGGGAGTTATAGACTTGTTCAAAGGCTCCCTAGCATTGGTTTTCCAAATCTTGAAACGGCAGCTCGGCCAGGTCCACATTCCCACCACTGACAATATTGCCTACGCGCTTGCCGTGAAAATATTCCCTGTTTTTTAATATCGCTGCCAACGAGACTGCAGCAGATGGTTCAACGACAATCTTCATACGCTCCCAGATTAAGCGCATTGCGGCAATGATCTCCGCATCACTAACGGTAAAAATATGCTGCACGTATTGTTTGATGATGGGGAACGTTTTACTTCCCAATGAAGCCAACAAACCATCGGCGATGGTATCAGGATTCACGGAGGGCACCATTTCCCCCGAAGTGAACGAACGATAAGCGTCGTCGGCGCCCTCCGGTTCGGCCGCCACGATTTTTACAGGCGGTGCGAGGTAGTTGGCAATCAGCGCTGTGCCGCTGAGCAGGCCCCCACCGCCCACCGGCGCAATGATGACGTCGAGTTCGGGCACTTCCTCCAGCAATTCCTTTGCGGCAGTTGCCTGGCCGGCAATCACGCGATAGTCGTTATACGGGTGCACGACGGCTGCCCCGGTCTGTTCTGCGATTTGTGCGAGCGTGTCTTCGCGTGCTTGCAGCGTCGCAGCGCAAAGCGTCACTTCCGCTCCGCAGCCGCGCGTCGCATCTAATTTTACCCGCGGCGCATTTTCCGGCATAACGATATAAGCCCTGCAGCCTACTGCCTTTGCCGCCGCTGCCAGCGCCTGCGCATGGTTGCCCGAGGAATGCGTCGCGACACCCTTCGCTCGATGTTCCTCCGATAAACACAGTACTGCATTAGCTGCGCCGCGCATCTTAAAAGCGCCGATGCGTTGCAGGTTTTCACACTTGAAGAATATCGAAGCACCGGCGATTGCGTCGATGCTCGCCGAGGTGAGGGTTGGTGTGCGGTGGATAAAGGGGCCTATTCTCGCATGTGCTGCTTCGATCGTTTGCTGGTTTGGTGCGTTTTCAGTCATTTCCTGGCCAGCCATGCGGTATCGGTTTTGTTTTCAGAAATCGTCGTCAGGATCTACGTCCGGTTCCAGTTCCCGTTGCTCCAGAATTTCCATCAGGTTAACGGCAACGGTCACAAAATCGGAGTCGGTAATGATACCGCATAGCTTGCCGTTGCGCGTCACCGGTAAACAACCGTGTTTGTTCTTCAGCAAGTACATTGCCGCCGCGCGCAGGTTGTCGTTTTCGTTGATGGTCGCCAGCCCGGTGGTCATTGCTTCACTCACGAGATGCTGTTTTTCCAGCTCCATGCGCTCCATGTCGTTGTGCGTCTGCAGTGTCGATTCGGAAGCTGCCAGTAGGTCACTCTGCGTGATCAAGCCAATCAATTGTTCGCCGTCATTGACGATGGGTATGTGGCGTATATGTTGTTCCTTCATCAACAGGCGCGCATCGTAAATGCTATTCGACGCTTGTAAGGTATGCGGTGCTGGGGTCATTATTTCATCGATACTAATCATCGTTTGACTCAAGTGTAAATACGGATGGGTATTTTACCCGAACAAACTTATTGACGCGCGCTATGAAGTGGGCCTGAAATGCTGCATTTAATCAAACTTTGATTTATATCAAAAAAATTTCCGCACTCTTTATGCCATCAACTGCGGTCGCTTTTCAGAAAGCCAATCAGTTTTAGAGAATTCCAGCGCGGGCTACTCATCCTAGCCACTTCGGTGCTCGGCTAAACCATGGTAAGGAAGCGAACTATAAAAGACGAACGCTTGTATCGGTGCGGCGATGCGGGATATTCTATGCGTCTTGAAAATTCGAATAAGCCACCGGATACGTCGAAAAGTCCATATATGTCAACAAAAGCCTTTTTAGCCGTGCTGGCGCTTGCTAGTTTTATCCTGCCTGGTTGCCACAATAGCGCCCGGGATACAGCCAAAGTCGAGGCGCCTGTCGAGAAGGGAACTGCGACTACCGGACAGAGAATAATACAGGCCGACAAGGAGCCACAAAATTGGCTAAGTCATGGCCGCAGCTACGACGAACAGCGTTTTAGTCCGCTTGACCAAATCAATGACCAAAACGCTGGCGAGTTGGGCCTGAGCTGGTTTTTCGATTTTCCGACCCATCGTGGCATAGAAGCTACACCGATCGTCGTCGATGGGGTCATGTATGTGACCGGCAGTTGGAGCATTGTGTATGCATTCGAAGCGAAAACCGGTGCTGCACTATGGCAATACGATCCCGAAGTGCCGCGCGATTGGGCGGTGCACCTTTGCTGCGACGCTGTTAACCGCGGGGTGGCGCTATGGGATGACAAGGTTTTCGTCGGTACGCTGGATGGTCGCTTGATCGCGCTGAATCGAGCCGATGGCAGCGTGCATTGGTCGGTGCAAACAACTGACAAGGAGCGGCCGTATTCCATTACCGGTGCACCGCGCATTATCAATGGCAAAGTAATGATTGGTAATGGTGGGGCCGAACTCGGCGTGCGCGGTTATGTGTCTGCTTACGACGCCAATAGTGGCGCGATGGCGTGGCGCTTCTACACAGTTCCGGGTGATCCGTCACAGCCGTTTGAATCACCCGCCATGGAGCGCGCTGCCGAAACGTGGAAAGGCGGCGAATGGTGGACGATAGGCGGCGGTGGCATGGTGTGGGATTCCATGGCCTACGACCCCGAACTCAACCTGCTATATATCGGCGTCGGCAATGGTTCGCCGTGGAATCGTGAGATTCGCAGCCCCGGCGGCGGTGACAACCTCTACCTGTCGTCTATCGTCGCCTTAAATCCCGACACAGGTACCTATGCATGGCACTATCAAACGACGCCGGGTGAAAGCTGGGATTACACTGCTGCCCAACATATGATTCTGGCCGATGTCGAGATCGATGGCCGCACTCGTAACGTGATTATGCAAGCGCCGAAAAACGGCTTCTTCTACGTACTCGATCGTGCCACCGGCGAGCTGATTTCCGCCGAGAAATACACCAAAGTCACTTGGGCGACGCAGGTAGATAAGGTCACCGGCAGACCTTTGCTCAGCAAAAATGCTCGCTATCTGGACGAACCGGAACTGGCATTTCCGCATCCTTATGGTGGGCATAGTTGGCACCCAATGAGTTTTAGCCCTCTAACTGGACTAGTTTATATCCCTGCCCAGGAGATACCGTTTATTTATGCGCAAGACAAAGGTTTCGTTTACACGCCAGGCTACTGGAACGTAGGGGTCGACGTTGCAGTGTCGGTGATGCCCGACGATCCCGAAGAGAAAAAGGCTCTGATGGCGATGATCAAGGGTTATATCAGCGCCTGGGACCCGGTGCAGCAGAAAGAAGTTTGGCGTGTCAAGCACGCCAATGCCTGGAATGGCGGCATACTGAGTACTGCCGGCAATGTGTTGTTTCAAGGCAATTCCGCCGGACAGTTTGTTGCCTATCGGGCCGACAACGGCGAACAGCTTTGGTCAATGGATGCGCAAACCGGTATCGGTGCGGCGCCGGTGACCTACGCGGTCGATGGCGAACAATACATCGCAGTCGCGGCGGGTTGGGGTGGTGCGTATCCGCTTGCGGGTGGAATTGCCGCCGGGCAAAGTAACTTGCGTAACGTCAGTCGCGTGTTGGTGTTCAAGCTCGGTGGTAAAGAACAATTGCCTGCCTTGCCACCGCCTGCTGAGCAGCCGACACCACCACCAATGACTGCGAGCGCGGAGACCGTCGCCCACGGCAAAAAGTTATTTGCCAGTCGTTGTGGTATTTGTCATGGCGACGCCGCGGGAGGTGGAGGCGTGCTGCCCGATCTACGTTATATGAGTGCGGAGACCCACAGCATGTTTCAGGCCATCGTCCGGGGCGGCTTGCGGCACAAACAAGGCATGGTGGGTTTCGGTGATATCCTCGAAGAGAAAGATGTCGATGCGCTGCACGCGTATGTAATTGAGCGCGCGCATGTATTGATAAAGGGAGGCTAGGGCGGTCTGATAGCTGTTAGTCACGAGTCAAATAACGATTGGAAAAAATGATGTTTACATTGATCACGCAATTAAAAAGTAAAACCTTATTGCTAGGCCTGATGTGCATTTCCGGCTTTGCATTAGCGGCAAACGATCGTCCCAATATTCTGGTGATCTGGGGCGACGATATTGGCGTCCACAACATCAGCGCATACAACATGGGGCTAATGGGATACAAGACTCCCAATATCGACCGCATCGCGCGTGGCGGCATGACGTTTACTGATTACTATGGTGAGCAGAGCTGCACGGCGGGGCGTTCGGCGTTTATCACGGGCCAACACCCGGTTCGCACCGGCTTGACCAAAGTCGGATCGCCAGGCGCCACCTTGGGCCTGCAGGCCAAAGACGCCACTATCGCCGAAATTCTTAAACCTCTGGGCTACGCGACCGGTCAGTTTGGTAAGAATCACCTGGGCGACCGCGACGAATATTTGCCCACCAATCACGGCTTCGATGAGTTTCTTGGCAATCTGTACCATCTCAATGCGGAGGAGGAGCCTGAGCATGAAGACTATCCGCAAGATGCATGGTTCAAAAAAATGTTCGCACCGCGCGGTGTGCTGCATTCCTACGCTGACGGCAAGGTCGAAGATAGCGGCCCTTTGACCCGCAAACGCATGGAAACGGTCGACGATGAATTCGTCGCCGGTGCATTGAAGTTTATGGATAAGGCGCATTCGAACGAACAACCGTTCTTCGTCTGGTTTAACTCAACCCGCATGCATTTTCGCACGCATGTGAAAAAAGAGAGCAGAGGCCGGTCTGGGCAGGGTTTCTATAACGATGCAATGTTGGAGCACGACGACCACGTCGGCGCATTATTAGACAAGCTCGATGAGCTTGGTGTCGACGACAATACGCTGGTGTTTTACTCCACCGATAACGGTCCACACTATAATACCTGGCCCGATGCAGCCATATCTCCGTTTCGCGGTGAAAAAAATACGACTTGGGAAGGCGGTTTTCGTGTGCCGGCGATGGTGCGTTGGCCGGGCAAAATTGAGGCCGGTGGCGTCTCAAACCAGATCATGTCGCATCTGGACTGGATGCCGACTCTGGTGGCGGCCGTCGGTATTCCTGATATTAAACAACAACTATTGCAAGGCTATCGCGCGGGCGACAAAACTTTCAAGGTACACCTCGATGGTTATAACCACCTGCCTTACCTGACCGGTAAGGAAAAACAAGCACCACGCCATGAATTTTTCTATTACACCGACGACGGTTTACTGTCAGCCGTGCGTATGGATGATTGGAAGGTGATGTTTTCCGAGCAACGCGCGCAGCGCTTCGACGTGTGGCGAGAACAGTTCGACACCATGCGCATACCGAAAATATTTAACCTGCGCCGCGACCCCTACGAACGCGCCGACACCGATTCTAACGCATACAATGAATGGTGGATTGACCGCGTGCCGCATATGTACAAGGCCACCGCCGTGGTAGGCAAGTTCCTGCAAACCTTTAAGGAATTCCCGCCCAGCCAAAAACCACAGAGCTATACGTTGGAATAATGTCAACCCTAGAAGCGATTCATAACCTGCAAAAGGCAGTGGCCCAGGCCGTGATCGGCCAGCCAGAGGCAACCCAGCAATTGGTGGTTGCGCTGCTTTGTAACGGCAATCTATTGTTAGAAGGTTTTCCCGGTACTGCTAAGACGCGCTCGATCAAAACCTTGGCTAATGTGTTAGAAGCCGAGTTGGGTCGTATTCAGTTTACCCCCGACCTATTACCTTCCGATGTTACCGGCACCGAGGTGTATCACGCCGAGGGTGATCACGAAAAACTGGTGTTTCAACCTGGGCCCTTGTTCGCCAATTTGGTGCTGGCTGACGAGATCAACCGGGCGCCGGCGAAAGTACAATCGGCCTTGCTCGAAGCTATGGAAGAACGCCAGATTACGGTCGCCGGTAAAACCTATAAATTACCCGATTTATTCATGGTACTGGCGACCCAGAACCCGATAGAGCAGGAAGGAACTTATCCGCTGCCAGAAGCGCAGATGGATCGCGTTTTGATGAAGGTGAACGTTGATTACCCCGAAGACGAGGCCGAGCTGGATGTGATTCGGCTGGTGCGTAGCGAGGAGAATCTCAATACCAACGAACCGGCCGCCAATGCCGCAGCGCGGGTGCCGCAAGCGAGTATCTTCGCGGCGCGTGAGGAACTTGGCGCATTGCATGTTTCCGACAATGTAGAGCGCTATATCGTTGCGCTGGTCATGGCAACGCGTAAGCCGGAGCGCTATGACAGTAGCGATCTCAAGCACTGGATTAGTGTCGGTTCCAGTCCACGCGCCAGTATTGCACTGGACAAAACCAGCCGCGCCCATGCCTGGCTGCAGGGCAAAGACTTTGTCGATCCGGATGATGTGCGCTCGGTAGCTCATGCCGTGTTGCGCCACCGTTTGATATTAAGTTACGAAGCGGCTGCCGAAGGCATTACGCCCGACCAGTTGGTTGATGAAATGATCAAGCAAGTCGCGGTCGCCTGACATCGCGGTTCAGAGGCTCCCCAGGTAACGCGGAGATGATGTCAAGAAGCACAAACAAAAAAAGTAAAATCACATCGGCGGATAGCCGCATCTATGCCGATCTAAAGCAGCTTATTGCGCTACAAAACCAAACCAGCGGCTTCAGTTTTCTCCCCACACAGCCGGTGCACAGCGTGCTGGCTGGTCGCCACGCTTCGCGTTTGCGTGGCCGCGGCTTAAATTTTGAAGAGCTACGTCATTACCGGGTCGGCGATGATATTCGAAGCATGGACTGGAAGGTCACCAACCGTACCCGCAAGCCGCATGTGCGAGTGTATACCGAGGAGCGCGAGCGACCGCTGTTACTGCTTGTCGATCAACGCCAGACCATGTTCTTTGGTAGTGAGGAGAAAATGAAATCGGTGGTGGCTACCGAGGTCGCGGCATTGATTGCTTGGCGCATGTTGGCCGCCGGCGATTGCGTGGGAGCATTGGTGTTTAACGATAGCAGTGTTGCCGAGATCAAGCCGCAGCGCAGCCGCAACACGGTCATGCAAATTCTGCAGCATAGCGTTCACATGAATCACGCGTTGGTAGCCGGCAAAGTGAATGACAATGGGCATTCAACGGCAAGTAATCAACTCAACCGTGTATTAGGGTTGGCGCAGCGCGTCTGCGTGCATGATCACCTGATTGTCGTAATCAGTGATTTAAGCGGTTGGAACGAGCTCAGCGTCAAGCGCATAAAAAGCCTGTCGCGACACAACGACTTGATCACTACCCTGATTTATGACCCACTGGAAAAAGAGCTGCCCGACAGTCAGCAATTGGTGGTTAGCGATGGCGAGTTACAAATCGAAGTCGATGTACGCAAGCGCGATTTAAAAAATCAGTTTACCGAGCACTTCGTTAGTAGCGTTGAATTCCTGCAACGCGAACTTAAAAAATACGACGTGCCCGTTATTCCAACCAATACCGTCGTCCCAGTGCAGGACCAGTTCCGCAAATCAATGGGTGAATCCGGCAAAGCGATGCATTCATGAGCGAATTGATCGGTGATACCTTCGGTAATTATTTAATTCGTGGTATCGAAGAAATCGCGCTTCCCGAGCCTGTTTCCTGGTTTCCACAAACCATTGGCTGGAAAATCCTAGCTTTGTTAGCGTTACTGTTTGCTGCCTACAAGTCTTATCACGCCGCCAAACGTTGGTGGCGCAATCGTTACCGGCGTAGTGCCTTGCTGAAGCTCAAGGTGTTGGAGGAAGAAGCGGATGGTGATTATTCAAAAGTAGCTGCTGAGTTACCAAGCCTGCTTAAGGCGGCGGCTTTGCACGCTTATCCTCGCGCCCAAGTAGCCGCCCTCAGCGGCGAAAGCTGGCTGGAATTTCTCGATGCACACTATAGCGGCCCATCGTTCCGCAGTGGCACTGGCCAACACTTACTGACCATAGCGTATCAATCGCGCGCACAATGGCATCTTGAGCCGGCCGACGCGCGCACGCTGATCACCATGTGTCGGCGCTGGCTGCGCCAGCACAAGGCCAGTACCCCACAGACATCCCATGCTTGAAATTACCTATCCGTGGTTTTTTGTGTGCCTGCCGCTGCCATTTCTGGTGCAGTGGCTACTCCCCGTGTATAAAGAGAGTAAAGACTCTATTCAGGTACCATTCTTTCAGCGTCTGGTAGACCTTTCTGGCGAGACACCGCACAAGGGAGCGGTGATATTACAGCGCATGTTTTTTCAGAAGTTCTGGCTGGCGGTTTCCTGGGTGTTGATCGTCATCGCGCTAACGAAACCGATATGGCTTGGCGATCCGATTGTACGCGTTAAATCGGCGCGCGATTTGATGATAGCGGTAGACCTGTCCGGTTCGATGCAAACGCAAGACTTTACTACCAGCAGTGGTGAACAAGTGTCGCGACTGCAGGCGGTCAAGGCCGTGCTGCACGAATTTGTCGCACAACGCGAGCATGACCGACTGGGATTAATCGTGTTTGGCGACGCGGCTTATTTGCAAGCACCGTTTACCGAAGACCACGCGGCATGGACGACACTGCTGCAGGAAACCGAAATTGGCATGGCCGGGCAAAGCACCGTGTTTGGTGACGCAATTGGTCTGGCGATCAAACTGTTCGACCATACCGACACTGAAAATCGCGTATTGATCGTGCTCACCGATGGCAACGATACTGGCAGCAAGGTGCCGCCGGTGGAGGCGGCGAAAGTTGCAAAACAGAAAGGTATTACAATTTATACGATAGCGATCGGCGATCCTGCAACGGTCGGTGAAGAAGCGCTCGATTTGGACGTATTGCAACGTGTTGCCGAGCTTAGCAGTGGCGGCTATTACCAAGCATTGGATCGGCAACAACTACAAGCTGCGTATCAAGCAATTACACGGTTAGAACCAGAGGAGTTTGAAACACTAACGTTTCGTCCGCGGCATAGCTTGCACCATTATCCTCTCATGCTGCTCACGACTGTTTACCTGTGTTTTTTTACGTTGATGACGGGTTTGTCTTACTTGCGCCGTGCGAGGGTGGAAAATGTTTGATCTAGCGCAGTTAAGTCATTTGCACTTTCTGCGACCGTGGTGGTTGTTGGGTGTGCCTACAATACTCATTACGTTGCGCTATCTTTCGACCGTCCGTGATCCCTTGCCTAAATGGTCACGCATTGTCGCGCCGCATCTGATCAGAGCCATGCTGGTGCGCAGAGATCGTACTCATTGGTTTAACCCGGTCGCTGTTGGCCATGTGTTACTGCTAATGGGAACGCTCGCCGTCGCCGGGCCGACCTGGGAGCGCCAGCCTTCGCCGCTGGTGGAGGACGAAGCGATACTTGTTATAGCACTGGATTTGTCTAGCTCCATGAGCCAGCAAGATATTCAACCGAGCCGACTGGAGCGGGCCAAACAAAAAATTGAGGACTTGCTCAAATTGCGGGCGGGAGCGCGCACCGGGTTGATCGTTTATGCTGGCTCAGCTCATAGCGTTATACCATTAACCAACGACGCCGATATCGTGCGTAATTTTTTGGCCGCCGTAGTGCCGGAAATGATGCCGCGCCCCGGCAAGTTTCCCGAACGGGCCTTATCGCTTGCCGACGCTATGCTCAGCGATTCGACAGTGCCTGGCACGCTGTTGGTGATCGCTGACGGTAGCGGGCCTAACAGCATTGATGCTTTCGTGAAGTATTTTGATGGCAAATCACACCAGCTAATCGTGCTTGGCATAGGCAGTGAAGAAACCGCTGGCGATAGCGCATTGGACGGTGGTTTTATCCCGTTGCAACGCGATACTCTCAAGTCATTGGCCAAGGCTGGGGATGGGTATTATCAGCAAACCACGCTGGATAAAGTCGACATACGGCGAATCAATCGGCGGGTTAACAACCATTTACTCGACGTAGAAGATGACTCCCGCCCCTGGGTAGATTTGGGTTACTACTTAATCTTCCCTTTCGCCTTAGTGTTTTTGCTATGGTTTCGTAAGGGTTGGACCTTGCAATGGTGTTTGGCTGGGGTGTTGGTGGCAGGCGTTAGCTGGACTCCGGCTGCTAGTGCGGAGGGTCTGCGCTTTGCGGATCTTTGGCTTACACCCGATCAGCAGGGTCGTTACTATTTCGACAAGGGGGACTACAACACGGCCGCGCAGCGTTTTCAAGACCCCGCATGGCGAGGTATTTCACTTTACCTGGACGAAAATTTCGCCGCCGCGGCGGAGGCATTTGTGCAGATTGAAACCGCACAGGGGTTGTATAATCTGGGTAACGCCTGGGCGCAGGGCCAGAACTATGTTTACGCCGTGCAGGCCTATACCAAGGTTTTGCAATTAGAACCGGAGCACTCTGGGGCGCAGAAAAACCGGCGTATCATTCAAGAGATTATCGACGAGATTAATCTCATGAGCGAAAGCCAGGTCGCTGAACCGGGCGAACAATCGAAGGAGCTGGGCGACGCACCATTGCGCTCCGAAGGCGACCAGCGCGAGGAGTGGGGTAAGCGCGAGGTCGAGCAATTTTCGGCTGACCAGATCCTCACCGACCAGCGCATACAAGAACTGTGGATGAAACAAATTCAACAAGATCCGTCGCGCTTTCTCAGTGTGAAATTTCAGATGCAGTTGGAGCAAGGAGCGGACAGTGGCGCACGCTAGAAAGACCGTTGCTGCGCTTTTCATCGTATGTGGGTTTGGCGCCGTCGTTTTGCAAACCCCTGCTTATGCGAATGATAGCCCGTCATTAAGCGACTTACAGAGTGCAGGAAAGCTGCAGATCAAGACTTGGATAGAACCCGGGCAAGGCATCATTGTCAACCAACAAATTAACCTGGCTATCGAAATAGCTACCGATCAATGGTTTAGCGGCGGCACCCGTATTGGCCGCTTGGAGATCGACGATGCGGTTGTGTTGCGGCGCGAACAGTTTGCCGTGAATTCCACACGGCGAGAGGGCGGTGATACCTGGTCGGTACAGCTGTGGAGCATCAGCATTTATCCGCAGCGCGATGGCGTTTTTGAAATTCCCGCATTACGATTGACCTTGTCCGTTGCTGGTGAAGATGGCAAACCTGTTACTGGAGAGCTTTACACCGAGCCCGTCAGCTTTCAAGCGACTGTGCCGGATGCTGTGGCTGCGCTGTCGCCCGCAGATGAGCCCAGTACTCCGTGGGTGGCATCGCCTGCGTTTAGTGTCGAGGAAAGCTACTCGCAAAGCCATGATAGAGGGCTGCAAAACCTGCAAGCTGGTGACGCGGTGCAGCGCCGCGTTGAGTTCAAGGCGGAAAATGTAGCGGCCATGATGCTGCCTGCGTTCGCGGGCAATGAACAAGAAGGGCTGGCAATCTATCAAAAACCACCACGCTTACATGACGACATCAACCGAGGTATCTATCAGGCGCAACGCGCCGAGACCATCACTTACGTGATTGAAAGCCCCGGCGATTACGTTTTGCCTGAACTGACCTATTATTGGTGGGATTTGTCGAGTCAAACCCTGAAAACGGTCACTCTTTCCGAGCAAAGAATCAGCACGGCAGATGCCTCGCCTGCCGGTGCTGCGCCGCAAGACCGGCAACGCACGGTGCGCGAGCTGGCCTTGCTCGTCGTCAAAATCGGCGTACCCTTGCTGTTACTGAGTATTCCTTTTTTTCTGTGGCGTAGACACTCTCGCAATGTCAAACAAACCACGGTAGTGCCGGGCGAGCACGCGCTGCGAAAAAAATTGTTGCAAGCCTGCCAGCGAGGTGATACGCCACGAGTGGTTACTCTCTTATATCAATGGCTGGATCACTACCAAAACAAACGTTTTGATGGCAGCATACGAAATTTGCTACAAGATATGAATCAGCAAGAGCTGCAGTCTATGTTCGAGCCGCTGATGCAGCGGGTATATGCAAATGCAAATGGACAAGCAGAGGTGGAGATAGAACGTTTCGTCAGCGCACTCGTTGATGAGTTACGAAGAAACAACCGAACTACTCGCTGGAGCGTGAAGCCGGTATTGTTAGAGTTAAACTAAACAAGCGTTACTATGCAAAACTGGTCTCCCTCAAGTTGGCGCTCGCTGCCGGTTAGCCAACAACCGGACTATGCCGACACGCGCGAGCTGGACGAAGTAGAATCTGCTCTGGCTAACCTGCCTCCGCTGGTCTTTGCAGAAGAGTCTCGTGAATTGCGCCGCAAGCTCGCCGACGTCGCCGAGGGGCGTGCATTCTTGCTGCAAGGCGGCGATTGCGCCGAGAGCTTTGCCGATTTTTCCACGTCGAATATTCGCGACACATTCAAAGTGTTATTGCAAATGGCGGTAGTGCTAACCTTTGCCGGTCGTAAACCCGTGGTCAAAGTAGGACGGCTGGCCGGCCAGTTTGCCAAACCGAGATCGGCGGCTAGCGAAAACCAAAATGGCGTGGAATTACCAAGTTATCGAGGTGATATTGTCAATGGCGCTGACTTCAGCGCCGTAGCCAGGCGGCCAGACCCGCAACGCATGTTGATGGCTTACCACCAATCGACCGCGACGCTGAACCTGGTGCGCGCCTTTGCCAGTGGCGGCCTCGCCGATCTGCACGAAGTGAATCAATGGAACCTCAGCTTTCTCGCGTCGAATCCGTTGCGCGAAAAGTATGAGCAAATTGCCAATCGTCTGCAGGAAGCGCTGGCGTTTATGGAAGTGTGCGGCATCAATAGCGAGAATACGCCGACCTTGCGCGAGACGACCTTGTACACGTCTCACGAGGCATTGTTGCTTGGCTACGAGCAGGCGCTAACACGTAACGATGATGTCAGCGGCCAGTACTACGACTGTTCGGCTCATATGCTGTGGATTGGTGAGCGCACACGGCAACTGGATGGCGCCCATCTGGAATTCTTTCGCGGCTTGCGTAACCCGATTGGTGTAAAACTGGGACCGTCGATAAGCGGCGATGAACTGTTGCGTTTGATTGATACTCTCAATCCAACGAACGAACCCGGCCGCTTAACGCTGATAACGCGCATGGGCGCCGATGTTGCCGCCGAGAAACTACCGGCCTTAGTGCGAGGCATAGAGAGGGAAGGGCGCCACGTGGTTTGGTCGTGCGACCCCATGCACGGCAATACGATCAAGTCTAGCAGTGGCTATAAAACGAGATCGTTTGATCGCATTCTCAAAGAGATTCAACAGTTTTTTGCGGTGCTACCCGCCGAGGGAGCGCACCCCGGCGGTATTCACCTGGAAATGACCGGCCAGCATGTGACCGAGTGCACTGGTGGCGCGTACCAGATTTCCGACGCGGACTTGGTCAGTCGCTATGAAACCCAGTGTGACCCGCGCCTCAATGCCGATCAGGTGTTAGAGCTAGCGTTTTGCGTAGCCGACTTTATGCGTGAGCTGTAGTACCCCTTCCAGGCTCTAAAGCAGCAACTCGACCCCGACTGACGTAATCAAGTCCGAGCGCAAGCCATCATCGTTGATGGGAACGATCACATTTCCGGACAGGATGAAATTTTTTCCCGGGTGCCATTTGACGCCAAAGGCGGCATCGGATTTATCCTGGCCGATGGCATCGTCGCCTGACTTGAAGCGGCCGGCATATTCCAGTGACGCCGTTACTATGCTATTGCCCGCCGTGAGTCCGACAATGCCACGCACAGCGCTCTCATCGCTGTCATCGCTGTCCCACTCGTAGCCAATATTGCCGTGGATGCCGAAAATGTTGCCCAGATCAAGTTCCGCAAACAAAGCCGGTTGTACGGTGGTAGAGCCAGTGCCGAGGAAGTTATCTTCATCTCCACTTGGAGTTTTGACGATAAAGGCGCTGGCTACACTATAGTTTTGTTCGGCAGCCAATTGGTAAGTCAGGCCTATGGCGATATCGCCGAGGCCGGTTTCGTCGCCACTGACCGAATCATTTGGCGCTTCACCATCTTCGTCAAACTGATGCACCGTAATGCCTCTTTGCGCCAGGTCGTTGAGTGGCGATTCAATCACGCTCGCCATCGCATCGACACTAAGGTCAATTGCAACGATGGGTACGATAACGTTGATATCGAGCCTGTCGGTGACGCCATAGCTGCCAAACAAAGACAGGGATTGTACTTCAATGTCAACGTCAAACATCACTCGAACGATATCGTTTTCGAAGCTTTCGGCGCTATCTTCCGGAGGAATAATGTCGAAATCGTGTTGGCTATCCGCTACCAGCTCGCCAATGTCGTTGCCGTCGAATTCGTCGTATTGAAATGCTGTGACGGTGGCTGCAAAGCTCCAGTTACCCTTGCCTAAGGTGCGGCTCCCGCGCGCCAGTACGGGGCCGAGGTCGCGGCTGATCAGGTCGTAAGTACCTTGTTCGGCATTGTATTTGTAGGCGATACCGGCGGGCGACGAAGTGCCAATAGGCAGGGTGCGTACCTCACGGCCAAGCTGATCGTTGAGCAAGTTGATCGAACTGTCGATTTCAGCGGTAAAATGGGCCTCATGGTTACGTTCGGGATTTTCGTTGCCCTGCAAGGTAATACCATCACCGCCATACAAACTTGGAATCAGCTCCGACAAGTCATCTGCGTAAACGGTGGGTGCGGTTAGTGCTAAAACGCATGCGCAAGAAATCCATGGATTGTTGTTTTTCATTGTTCAACTCCTGCTGATTAGATAGTTAGCTTACAGCTCGCTACAACAATCCCTTAAAACTGCGGATTCGCGATAATCATTCCTCGCAACCAAACGCTCAGAGCATTTAAACACAACAATAATATGCAGAACGACGATTTTGAATCAATTACCCAAACCGACTAGCACTTTCGTATTACCTGGCTTCGCTGGTCAGTGATTAATGGGTCGTTACGCACTATTTGTTATGTCTTCGCGTTACTATTTCGGTCTAAAGATTGATCACTATTTGACTATTGTACGAGGGGAACGGCTTACCAGTCTACTTTTTTTCGATTGGGGTTGGTAGTGTGCGCATTACGCGAAATCCGATGAAGAAGTTCTTAAAACCTGGTTTTAATATAACCCTCATGGAAGCGCGCGAGAACTTCGCCCCGTCGAACCATGAACCACCACGGGCGATGGCATTATTCCCTGGCCCCTTCAATGTGCTGCCATCGCTTGGATATTTGCTCCCGTAAGGGCTGCTGACCCACTCGTGAACGTTGCCGGCAGTGTCGAACAAGCCGAATGGATTAGCCTTGAAACTACCGACCGTCATCGTGCGTTTGCCGCCGTATTTGCTACCGCAACCTTTGCAGTTGGCTTCGTTGGAGCCAATACGCTCCCCCCACCAGTAATCGCTGTCGGTGCCGGCGCGTGCTGCGTATTCCCATTCGATCTCGCTGGGTAGCCGATATTGTTGTCCCGTTTGTTTAGATAACCAAGCTAGGTACTTCTGGGTTATCTGCCAGTCGATATTGATGACCGGTTGAGAGCCACGACCCCAACCCTGATCGGAGGGTGAAGGTGTACCACTGGCGCGTACAAAGCGATCGAATTCTTCGAACGAGACTTCAAGGCGGCCCAACATAAAACCGCTTGCCACATTCTCCTTGTGGGCGGGTTTTTCGATGGGAAAGCCATTTCCTGTGCGGTCGCCCATGGTGAACGTACCAGGCGGAATGTAAACCAGCGTTGGCCCACGCCCGCCGGCGCGCAGCGTATCCCGGTAGCCGCGTTGTAACAGGCCTTGTTGCAGTGTTTTAAAAGCCGCATCTGCGGGGAATTCGACCCGAATCGCTTCTACCCACGCGGCGGCCATTGGAATATTGCGTGCTTCGCGATGTGCCTCGACCTGGCCTCGGTAATAACTTTTGATTTCCTTAATACCTTGCTTTGCTGCATTCGATTGTGAATTGAGCTCCAATGCCTGACGGTAGCTTGCCAGCGCGTTATCGCCCGCGGGGGCGACGAGCCGCTTGTCTTCGCGTTGCTCCGCAGCCTGCTTGAGTAGTGCGGTGAGTTGCCTGTTGTTGCTGGCCTGGGTTTTTTCTTTAGCCTCGGCTTGTTGTTCTTCCTCGATTTTTTTTTGCTCGGCTTTCTGTTGTGCAGCCAGGCGGTCCGCCTCTTGTTTTTGCTTAAGAGATAGCTCACGTGCTTTTTCCTGGGCTTGCTCGCGGGCCAAGCGTTCGGCTTGCTCTTGCTTTTCTTTTGCTAACTGTTCGGCTTCCCGTTGCTGTTTTCTGCTCTCCAGCTCTTTTTTCTGTGCGTTGAGCTTGCTGCTGTCCGGGTCCACTTGCAGGCCCCTGTCAAGAAAAACCTGCGCACGTTCCTCATCTTCGGCTTGTAAGGCTTCTAGGGTTAGTACAGCATAGCGGTCGACAATATCTGATCTGATTTTTAGCGCGGCGCTGTTGTCTGGGTCTAACACCAGTATCTGCTCCAGCGTGGCAACGGCGTTGTCGCCGATGGGTGAGCTGAGTTGCCGGCGAGTCATTTGATTGCGGGCCACTGTCAGTAAGCGGTTAATTCGTTGCGCCAATTCCTGTTGTTCACGTTGCTGCGCAATTTGTGTTTGCGCGGTCAGCATTTCTGAATTCAGCGCCAGCAAGCGCTTGTCGCCAGCTAGCAGCACCAGGCCCTGCTCAATCAGCGATGAACACAACGACCAGTCGCGGGCTTGCAGCGCATCCTTCGCGCCAACAAATATTCGCTGCCTTAGTTGTGCAACGGCGTCGCTGGCTTGCTTGTGGATTGGGTCAAGTTGCAACACCTGGCGATAGTTCATTAAGGCGTTGTTCTGCTTTGGCTGGGTAAACAGATTCTGTGCGGCGAGCGTTTGTGCCTCGTCCAAAAGCGACTTGATGCGGCGATCCACGGCTAGCTGGCCTTGCAGCGTGCGTAATCGTGGATGCTCTGGCTGTACGGCTCTGACTTCGCCAAGCATGGCTTCGGCCTGTTCGAATTGATCCGCTTTGAGGGCGTTGCTAGCGCTGCCAAGGCGGTCTTCAATGATGCTGGCGAGTGCTGCTTCGGCGTCAGCGTTTTTGGCGTCTAGGCTAAGTGCCTGCTGTAAGCTGGCTACTGCGTTGTTTTTCGCCGGTGAAAATATCTTGTCTTCGCGTCGTTGCTGTTCGGCCTTGCGCAACAGCGCGGCAACATCCCGTGCTCGCTGCTGTTGTGTATTTTCCCGCAACACGCGTTTCTCCAGCGCCCGCAGGCCGGTGTTGTCGGGCCAGACCTGCAGCCCTTGCCGCAAAATTTGCTGGCTGCGTTGCAACTTGCCATTATCGAGATCGGCCGTGGCCTGCTGTAGAATCTTTTCTGGCAGTTGATTAATTGCCTGCTTTGCAGCGCGATTCTCCGGTTCCAGGGTCAGCACCGCGCGCCATGTCGCATAGGCATTGTCGCTATCTGGCGTGGTAAATTGCTGTGCTTCGAATTGTTTGGAAGCCGTCTCCAGTAGCTTATTGATCTGTTGTCCACGCGCTTCGCGTTCAGTACTCTCGCGCAATTCTTTCTCGCGCTTGCGTTCCAATAATTCACGTTTCACGGCGAGCAAACCATTATGCTCGGCAATAACGCGTAAGCCCGCGTCGGCGTAATTGTTGCTGCGATTGTCGGCACCCCGCGCCAGTTGTTCGCGCGCCAGGCTTTCGTATACGTCTGCTACCTGCGTCATACCCTTTTTTGCCTGCGGGTGGTCGGGTTCGAGTACAAGTACCTGTTGCAAGCTGTGCACTGCGTTGTCGTTAGCGGGCGTATTTAGTTTACGTTGGCTAATCTGCGTTTGAGCGAGCTGTAGCAGTGTTTGTATCTTATCCTGCCGTTCGCGTTCGGCACGGATGATTTGCTGTTGACGTTCAGTGATCTGCTGCTGCTGTTTCAGTAAGGCTTCATCGTTGGGTGCAATCGCAAGTGCGGCCTCAATATCAACCAGGCCGGCCGCCAACTCGCCTTCCTGTAGCTTGGATTTGGCGTTTGCCGCCAACGCGGCGGCTACACTAAGTAAGCCTGCTCTGGCTTTTTCGTTGTTCTTGTGCAGTTGCAATACCTGCCGAAAGCTATCGGCCGCATTGGCTCCCTCAGGACTGACGAGCTCGCCTTGTTCAAGCTGCGTCTTTGCCGTTGCCAGC
>JBPCXM010000216.1:0-3150 GCA_051008535.1 Pseudomonadales bacterium
TTGCCGCAACACAACATGTTGCTCTAGCCGGCGACGCTATCACAATCACAGCTAATCAAGAGCAACTGACTGGTGAGCGAAGCGAACAGATCGCCGTATTCCGCGGCATACCCTTCGCGCAACCTCCAATAGGTTCACTTCGTTGGCAAGCTCCTAGACCCGCTATTCCTCGCGCAGGAACCCAGCTGGCCACAGAGTTCGCCGCGGCGTGTATGCAAGGCGCGCACATAATCGATTGGTATCGAGATATTGCTAGAGCCTTCGGCCAGCCGCCGGAAGTAATCAAACCTCCCAAGGTGAGTGAAGATTGTCTTTACCTTAATATCTGGGCTCCTGCGTTAGACGAGCCTTCCAGCGTAGAGAAAAATCTACCAGTAATGGTATGGATTCACGGCGGCAGCAATAAGGGTGGTTGGTCTTACGAACCCAACTATATTGGCAAACAACTCGCCCAACAGAATGTGGTAGTCGTCTCCATCGCTTACCGATTAGGTGTTTTCGGATTCTTCGCGCACCCGCAACTAAATAAACAGCAAACTGTTAGTGTCAACTTCGGTTTATTGGATCAGTTTGCTGCTCTGCAGTGGGTGCAAAAGAATATTGCGAAATTTGGTGGCGATCCAAGCAATGTCACGGTATTCGGTGAGTCTGCTGGCGCAGCAGATATTGCTTACCTGATGACCTCACCTTTAGGCGAAGGTTTGTTTCAACGCGCCATCCATCAAAGCGCGGGCTTTCAACTAGTGCGTCAGGCAAAGCGCGAACACGTTGAATCGCTCGGGCTACAACTTGCGAAGCATTTGTCAGTTGCCAATGACAAAGAAGCACTCGATCGATTGCGTGCCGCCCCCGCTGATAAACTACTCGCGGCGGCGGCGGTAGTCTATAAAGGTCACTACTACGATCCGGTAATCGACAATCGCGTGTTAACTGAGGCTGCCTTTGATAGCTATTCAAACAACCATCAATTTCCTATTGACTTGATGATTGGGACCAATACGCATGAGTGGTATATGTATATCGACGAAAACGCGGACGAACAAGCCATCGGTAAATTCATTTCCCAGCAGCCGCAAGCGCAGCAAACAGCTCTACGGAATTTAATAAAGAGTGAAAAAGATTTACGCTATGCCTTGGACCGCTTAACTACCGGCAAAGAGATGCTCTGCCCCTCACTATTTATGGCAAGGCAGTTTGCAAGCAAAAACGACAATACCTGGTATTATTTTTTCTCTAAACAACGTGGCGATCCCGGAGGAGAAAAGCTAAAAGCATATCACGGCGCTGAAATCGCTTACGTGTTTGACACCCACGACGAGTGGTTGCCTACTCGCCAGGACGACCGACGGCTGACAAATCTCATGGTGCAATATTGGTCAAATTTTGCCAAATCAGGCAACCCTAACGCAAAAGGATTGCCGCCTTGGCCGCGCTATACCGATAACAAAGTTATTGAATTGGGCAAAAAGGTTGGCGCCATTGGAATTCCAGAACAGGCATTGTGCGAATTGTTTGATGAAACGCTAGGAGAGAGTTACTGAATAATAACAAGGTCGCAACGCGCTGGAACCTAACGCGTCGCCTCGCCCTTACCTTCGTTTTGGCATTAAGCCTGTATTGCGCCGCCGACCCACGGCAAGTCTACAACGCAGACTCGCCGACCTGGCTAAAAGCAGTAGGCAAATTGACAGTGCCTGGTTATAAATACAAAAACGGCGACCGCCGCCACCATGACCAACACTGCACGGCAACGTTGGTGACAGAAGATATTGTCCTCAGTGGTTGGCATTGCCTAGAGTATTACAGCGACCTCAGCAAGGATATTGTTTTTACCCTGCCCTACGCGCAAACCGATATTCAGCGCACTGCCCGCCATTTGGTAGACGGTGGTGGAATGCATGCCGATTGGTTGTTGCTTAAACTCAGTAAGCCGATCAGCGGGCGGGTCGCCTCCCCTGTTCCTGTCAGCACTCTCAGTATCATGGAACCTGGAACACAGGCGCTGACCCTCGCCGGCTACTCTCGCGATTCTGGTCTAGGTGCCGCAGGTAAGCGGCTCAGCTACGATGCCAGCTGTGAAATTCTGCAGAATGAGTCGTATCGGGTGGCAACCGACTGCGTCGCGTTCAAAGGTTCGTCTGGTGGGCCGGTTGTACACGGTCACTCCATTGTCGGTGTCGTTTCGGCCGGCGACAGCGAGCAACTCAGTTACTACACGCCGAGCAAGTCCTTTATCACTGCGCTACGGTTTTACCTACATTGAGGACAGCGGTGTTATCATCAGCCGTCTTATGTAACTCTTTAAAGAGAACAATCAATGAGTGTAAAAGACAGCAATGGCAGTGAGTTACGTAGCGGTGACAGCGTACAAGTCATTAAAGATTTAAAAGTCAAAGGTACTTCAACGACTTTAAAGAGAGGAACGACGTACAAAAAAATTCGTTTGACTTCCAATCCTGAGCAGGTCGAATGTGGCAAGGGAAAGTCAACTATCGTTTTGAAAACCTGCTTTTTGAAGAAGGTTTAGTTGACACTCGCTAACTTTTCCAGCGCCACGCGTAAGTGCTCCACAGTTCGTTCAATATTGTGGAGTTTGTCCAGTCCAAACAATCCAAGCCTGAAGGTTCGAAAATCTTCCGGTTCGTCGCACTGCAAGGGAACTCCCGCGGCGATCTGTAACCCCTCCGCTAGAAATTTCTTGCCAGTATGAATATCTGCATCATCGGTGTAACTCACCACCACTCCCGGCGCTTGAAAACCTTCGGCAGCAACACTCTTAATGCCGTTGCTGGCAAGCAGCTCGCGTACTTTTTGTCCCAGCTCGAGTTGCTCTTGCATGACTTTTTCAAAGCCGTAGGCTTCGGTTTCTTTCATGGTATCGCGGAATTTCAGCAAGGCATCGGTGGGCATAGTGGCGTGATAGGCGTAGCTACCATTTTCGTAGGCCTGCATGATTTGCTGCCACTTTCGCAGGTCGCAAGCAAAACTGGTGCTGGTGGTTGACGCCATGCGCTCCGTGGCCCGCTCCCCCAACATCACCAAGGCGCTGCACGGTGAGGCGCTCCAGCCTTTTTGCGGCGCACTGATCAGAATATCCACGCCGCTAACCTGCATATCGACCCATAATGTGCCGGAGGCAATACAGTCCAG
>JBPCXM010000217.1:0-4772 GCA_051008535.1 Pseudomonadales bacterium
TCGCGACGCGAAACATCTACGTAAGCCTGCACGCTGGTGCTGATCAAACTGCTCATACCAACGCCGACTACGCCGAGCAGTACAATCACCATCACCAGCTCGACCAATGTAAATCCTGCTTGGCGGCCAATGTGCTGTGCGCGTAACGCCCGCACTAGAAATTACCCCGGTATGCACTGAATCGAATCGGAGGGGCGAATCCGCCCCCTCGCGTGGGCGCGTAAACTGATACGGTGATGCGCTTGGCACTTTGATCGTTGTCTGCCGCACCGTCGTAATTACCATCGTAAATCACGCAACTTTCCATACGATAGTTATCGAAACCACTGGGAGCCACACCGAGAATTTGATCTATAGCCTGCGGTGAACCGCAATAGGTATCAAAGTCGTCTACGTCATCAAATTCCGCACGGGTAGCCTCTCCGCTATCTGATCCAAAACCTGCTGCGGCAGTACACGGATTGCACGGCGGTACGCCGCCGGTTGGGCTCTGCTCATCATAAGGTTTGGCGAGTATCTCTTCCACAATAGCCTGCCCCAATTCAGCTGCCCTTATCTGCAACATAGGTTCGACACTACGCACTATTTGCGGGTAAATGAGGGAATACAACATGGTCAACGAAACGGCGCTAATGACGATACCAACAATAATTTCTATTAGCGTGAAGCCCTGGTTGCCTTTCTTTAGGTTCGACATGCTATGGACACGCAAATTTTTCAACGAAGCCGGTACTAAGCACACAGGAGTCCAGAGTAACTTCGTTGCTTATCGATATTTGCGTGTTAGCCGGTGTTCCCGTGCACGGTGTTGCCGCCGCGGGCAGAGCGTTACCCAGCCCGTCAAAATAGACGGTAGTCGCTGTCATCGTGAGGGAGGGTGCAATTTTGTGTTGGCTATCTGCCCCATTATTTAAACTGTTCGGTCCGAAGTATTCGAACGTGGCGCCGCTATCCAGGCTGCGTTGCGGGCCAAACTGGTTCGCTTCTACTAGCAGTCGATAACAGGATTGTGCCTGGTGGTCGTACATGGCACGTTGTTGAGCAAAGCGCAGCGCGGACAACAGCTGGTCTCGTAGTGCATATTCCGAGTACGTGCCTGCACCGCTAAAACTCGGCGCCACGGAGACTGCGAGAATGCCGATCAGAATTATCGTTGCGACCAACTCGACAAGTGTAAAGCCGGTCTGCTTGAGGGGGATTGTTCTGACTGCAGCGCGTGGATGCATAGCGCCGGGCACCGGGCGTCAGGCTGGCCTGAAACGGCCAGCGGAAAGGGAGTAAAGTCTGGACTAGCAACCAGTATCAGTGATTACTATCAAAGGATCATTACCGGCAGCACTGGGCTCAGTATAGGTAATATAACAATTTCCAGTGCTGAGATCGCCATAGCCAACCTTGATCGCGGCGCTTTCGGCTGATAATACCTCGAATAGCAAGGGGCTATCGCTGCTGTCGATGGTAACCAGATCTTTGATGGTCTCGTTAGCTGCGACCGCTGTATACGCCTGCGGGTAGCCATAAGCGACTTCTACTGTTGTGCCGCTGACATCAACAGTTCCAGTCGCACTCGATTCAATACCTTGAATAAGCGATTTTGCATAAATCTGCGTGGCCGCGCCTTGCAAAGACGCCTTAACACCCTTCAACACGCCTGCTTTGGCGTCCGACTGCAAATCGATAAAACGCGGTAATGCGGTGACGGCAAGAATACCCAGGAGGATAATCACTGCTACTAGTTCAATCAGGGTAAAACCTTGTTGTTGTTTCATTGGTCGTTCACTCCTCGTAATCGATAGCCTGTCTGACTTCTACCACGTTTGTATTTAATGTATTCCTATTGAGTATAGTTGAGCAAACAGAAAAGCAAGGATTCGGCCACGCTTTTTTAAACTGCAAACGTCAATTATTTGGCACTTTTGGCACTAACTAACCGCCTTGCGTAACGGAGAACATATCCCACATTGGTAAGAAGATGCCCAACGCTAATACAGCAACAAGACCGGCAATAAAACTGATTAAAATAGGTTCGATTTTGCTGCTTAACGATTGCAAGTCGTAGTCGACTTCATTCTCGTAGTGATGCGCGACTTCGAGCAACAAATCATCCATCTGCCCGGTTTCTTCGCCTACACTCATCATCTGCAAAATGAGCGGGGTAAATAGATCACTTTGCGTTGCGATGCGCACTAGCGTGTCGCCACGTTCAATGCCATCACGCATCGCTCGTATTTTGCTTTCGAAATAGGCGTTGTCGGCAGTTTGCGCGCACAGTTCCATCGCTGTCGTTAGCGGCACGCCGGCTTGCAGCATCATACCGAAGGTGCGCGTAAAGCGACCCAACATGGTGCGTTCAACAATGCTGCCGACAATAGGGATACGCAGTTTGTTACGCCCCCACCAAAACGCGCCGACCGGAGTATTGATGAAGCGCTTGATGCTAGTGACAATAAATATCAGGGCGAATATCAACAATGGCCAATAGCTAACAAAAAAGTTGGAGACACCTAGCAACACCTCGGTAGCCCAAGGTAAATCAGCATTAAATTTTTCGAACATATTCGCAAACACAGGAATGACGAAAATGTTCACCACCACCATGGCTATGCCAATGGCGATCATCACGAACATAGGATAGCGCGTAGCGCCAGATATACGTTTACGCGTATCGAGTTCTAACTGGAGATATTGCGCCAATTGCAAAAAGGCCTGATCGAGGCGCCCAGTATTCTCACCTACATGCACGAGGTTGACGAATAGTCTGGAAAAAATTTTAGGATGCTTACCCAGAGCCGTTGCCATATCGATTCCCGCGTTCATGCATTGCTCAACATCTTGCAAGGCATCAGCAAGGGTGGGGTTTTTACAGGTGGTCGCCAAGCCCTGCATCACGCGATTCAGTGGCACACCCGCTTTTAGCAGGCTGTGTAGTTGGCGGCACAGAATCATCAACTCGTCCAGCTTGACGACAGGCTTCAAAAACCGTTCTTGCAGCGCCAGCCAGAACTCGCTAACGCTTTCTTCTAGCTGCAAAATATCGATTGGCGCCACACCGATACCGATGATTTGATTCGCTGCTGCGTCCAGTGAACTTGCGTCGACCTCGCCGTCGACTCTATCACCGTAAGTATTGCGGCCCGTGTACTTGAAGAGTGGCATAGCTAGTGTAGTGTCCTAGTCAGCCACGATCTCGGTGATGCGATAGACCTCGTCCAAGCTTGTGACACCTTGGCGCGCATAGTCGAGTGCCGAATCGGTCAGTGTGGTAAAGCCGGGCTGTTGTTTCGCAAGCGCACCGAAGGCTTTAGTGTCATTCACACGAAGCGCGTCGGCCATCTCCTTCGAGACTTCCAGCAATTCGAATATACCAATGCGACCCTGATAACCGGTGTTGTTACAGTAATGGCAGCCAGCGCCCATTTTTAACTGCAAGCGTTCCGTTTCTGCACCGACAACGGCGTGCAACCATGCAATATCCTGGGCGTTAGGCTGGTAATCGGCTACACACTTGTCACAATTTTTTCTAATCAGCCGCTGCGCAACAATGGCTTGTAATGCACCTGCGACCAAATAACCTTCCACCCCTACGTCGATCAAGCGCAGCGCGCTGCTAATAGCGTCGTTAGTGTGCAGTGTTGACAACACGAGATGGCCTGTCAATGAGGCACGCAGCGCGATCTCCGCAGTTTCCTGATCGCGAATTTCGCCCACCAATAAGATGTCCGGGTCTTGTCGCAGGCAGGCGCGTAGCACCTTGGCGAAATCCAGACCAATGCGATCGTGTACCTGCACCTGATTGATGCGCGCTAACCTGTATTCAACCGGGTCTTCAACGGTAATAATTTTCTTTGCCGGCGAGTCCAACTCTTGCAAAGCGCCATACAGTGTTGTGGTTTTACCGCTACCGGTCGGACCGGTGACAAGCACTAATCCGTGCGGACGCTGAATTTGCAGGCGCAAGCGTTGCAACATTTCGGCCGGCATACCAGAATTATCAAGGCCTAACACGCCTTCGGTTTGGTCTAATAGCCGCATCACTACCGCTTCGCCATGTTGGGTTGGCATGCTGGACAAGCGCACATCGATGTTGCGGCTCTTTACCTTGATGTTAAAGCGCCCATCCTGTGGCATACGTTTCTCGGAAATATCCAACCCGCACATTAGTTTTAAACGCAGAACCAGCGCACTGGCGATGCGTTTTTCATTCATTACATGCTCCTGTAACACACCGTCTACGCGCTGGCGAATACGTAGCACTTTTTCATCCGGCTCGATATGAATGTCCGATGCTTTCACCTGCACGGCGTCTTCAAATATGGACTGCAGCATTTTAACGACGGGGGCTTCTTCCGCCGTATTGGATTCCATATCGCTGATGTCGACATAGTCCTCCCCCAGCTCGTCGCTCAGCTCGCTGGCGAGATTTGAAATCTCGTCGGTACGTCGGTAAACGACATCAAGCGTCGCTAGCAATTCGGTCTCACGCACTACTGCTTGCTTGATCGGCTTTTTCAGAATACGGTGCAGTTCGTCGTAGGCAAAAATATTCAGCGGGTCGGACATGCCAACTAGCAGATGCTGGCCGCAATCTTCCAGCACAATAGCGCGAAAGCGGCGCGCATGCGTTTCAGGAAGTCGCTGCGTAACGCCGGTGTTAAACGAGTAGTCACCCAACTCAAGAAAGGGGATTTTTAGTTGTCGTGACAGCAGGCGCAGCAACTGATCTTCCTCGATAAGACCAAGATCGATCAGCGTGCGGCCAATTTTCTGACCGG
>JBPCXM010000218.1:0-2803 GCA_051008535.1 Pseudomonadales bacterium
ACTGGAAGCCGCGCTGCCCTGGCTGTACCTGAAGGGCGTTTCTACCGGTGAGATGGAAGAGGCGTTGAAGGTGCTGGTTGGCTCAGATGCGAAAGGCTTGTCGGCCAGTACTGTGGCCCGTTTGAAGGAAAGCGTTCATTCCGGGCCGTTCTTTCCCGGCCTGTCTTTTGCCGGTAGCCTGATGTCTCCATTTTGTTTTCGATTTAGGAGGCCCTCTCATGCCAACACGACAGTACCGGTCCTCATCCGAGTGGCAAGCATTGCTTGCTGCATTTAAAACCAGTGGCCAAACGGTTTCCGCCTTTTGCGCCCAGCAAGATATCAGCTCAGCCAGCTTCTACCGGTGGCGGACACGTTTGTCGGCTGAAGGCGATTCGCCAGTTCCTTCCTTTATCGATGTGTCTCCATCGGCTGTCTCGCTGCCACCAGCGCCCGGCACCTGGTGCATCGAGCTGAACATCGGCAATGGCATCACACTACGGTTCCATCGCGATCACTGAGGCGAGCGATGTTTTTCCCCGAATCCCAGGTCCGTATCTGGTTGTGCACCCAGCCCACCGATATGCGCAAAAGTTTTAATGGCCTGAGTGCCTTGGTAAAAAATACGCTGCGTGAAAACCCGCTCAGCGGCCAACTCTTTGTCTTTACGAATCGGCGCCGCCGCCTCATCAAAGTGTTGTATTTCGACCGGTCCGGCTACTGTATTTGGTCGAAGCGATTAGAGCAAGGGCAGTTTGTGGTGCGAGCCAATGCCGAGGGCAAACGACAATTGAACTGGACGCAGCTTAAACTCTTGCTCGAAGGTATTGAAGTTAAAAATACCCGACAATACCAGCGCTATTCACACCCTTCCTGACAGGGGTTTTGGTATCATGGACGCATGCCTGTTGCTGCTGCCAACCCTTCCGATACCGCAAACCCGGCGGCCATGCTGCACACACTCAGGGCAGAAAATATCGCACAGCGTGAAGAGATTACTCAGCTCAAACACCAGCTCGACTGGTTCAAGCGGCAACTGTTTGGCAGCACATCCGAGAAGCGTGTTTTCGGCACGGCGCATCAACCGCTGTTGGCTGGTCTCGAAGGGGAGCCCGTCGAGCCCTTGCCCGAACAAGAGAAACAAACCGTCACGTATCAACGGGGCAAAGCACAGAAAAAGCGTGGTGAGGACTGTGCGAATGACAGCGGCCTACGCTTTGATGACGATGTTCCGGTGACCGTTATTCGCGTTGAGCCGCCTGAACTGCAGGGGCCCGATGCCGATCACTACGAGATCATCAGCTATAAACACAGCCACCGGCTCGCCCAGCACCAGTGCTCACACGAGATTCTGTGCTATGAGCGCCCGGTGCTGAAGCGTAAAGATACCGCGGAGATCATGACACCGCCGGCACCGACCAACGTGCTGGACAACAGTGTGGCCGACGTCAGTTTCCTGGCAGGGATGCTCGTCGACAAATTCCTGTACCACCTGCCGTTGTATCGTCAGCACCAGCGTTTACTGAACGGTGGCATTCAATTGAGCCGAACGACACTCACCAATCTGACCAAGCGCAGTATTGAGCTATTACGGCCGATTGTTGATGCGCAGTTGGGAAGTGTTTTGCAAAGCCGGGTGCTGTCTATGGATGAGACGCCGATCAAAGCAGGGCTCAGCAAGAACAAGAAGGGCAAAGGCACGATGAAACAGGCCTGGTTCTGGCCGGTGATGGGGGATCAAGACGAAATCGTGTTTACCTATTCCCCCAGCCGGGCGCGGCATCATATTGAAAGTGTACTGAAAAACCAGTTTAGCGGCACTCTGATCAGTGACGGGTATAAAGCCTATGCCAGTTATGCGGCTAAAAACGACGCCATTACCCACGCCAATTGTTGGATTCATGGGCGACGCGGTTTTGAGAAAGCCGAAGACAGTGAGCCTGACGAGGTCAGGCAAGTGCTGGCAAACATGGGGCACTTATATCGCATCGAAAGGCAGATTCAAGAAGCTGGCCTACACGGTGAAAAGAAACGTACCTTCCGCCTGAAACACAGCAAGCCGGTGGTCGATCAGCTCTTTAGCTGGTTTGACAAGCAGCGGCAACGCCCGGAGCTGTTACCCAGCAACCCATTTTCCCAGGCCATGGCGTATATGCAGGCCCGTGAAGCTGAGCTCAAAGTCTTTTTAGAAGACCCGGACGTACCGATGGACACGAATCACACGGAGCGTGCCCTGCGACCCATTCCCCTGGGGCGGCGCAACTGGTTGTTTTGCTGGACCGAGATAGGTGCAGAACAGGTGGGCATCATCCAGAGCTTGATGGTGACCTGTAAACTCCAGGATGTGGATCCTTATACCTATCTGGTGGATGTGCTGCAACGCGTTGCTGAGCATCCGGCCAGTGACGTGCAGGCGCTAACGCCACGGTTGTGGAAAGAGCAGTTTGTCGCACAGCCATTACGATCTGACCTACACACTCACAAAAATCAGCGGCAGGTAACGTGATGAACGACGAATTTGATATTGACTCCTTGACGATGGAGGAACTGGAAGCATTGAACCATCGGGTTGTTGAACGCATGAAGTTTCTGGATGCTGTCGATGCGCATACCGCGATGATGCGTTTCCACCCCGGTGCGAGAGTGTGCTTCAATTCATCGAAACACGGGCATCAAACAGGGACGCTGATGAAATTCAATCAAAAGACCGTGACCGTGTTGACCGATGAAGGTCGACGCTGGAATGTGCCGCCGCAGATGCTGTCACCCGTTGTTAAAAAAACCACGCGACCCATGCACGTCATCGACATGAAGAAGAAAAAGT
>JBPCXM010000219.1:0-7534 GCA_051008535.1 Pseudomonadales bacterium
ATCACGAGGAGGCCGAAATAGTGGCCACCGCAGGGCAGGGTGGCAGTATCACCGTTGCCACTAATATGGCAGGCCGTGGCACCGATATCAAACTTGGTATCGGGGTGGAGGAACTTGGCGGTCTGGCCGTTATTGCCGCCGAGCGCAACGACTCACAGCGTATCGACCGGCAATTGTCGGGCCGTGCCGGGCGGCAGGGTGACCCGGGTAGCTTCGAGGCAATCTTGTGTTTGAGCGATGCGCTTTTGCATGACTACTACCCTTTGTGGCTACGCCGCTTCTTAGGCCGCTGCCTAACATCAAAAAAAGCGCTGCCGTCCACGCTGGGCAGAATGTTGATTTATTTACCGCAGCGGTCTCTGCAAAGACAATACCGCGCGGTACGTAAAGACCTTTTAAGAATGGACGATCAAATCGGCAGCCTGTTGGCGTTTACCGGGCGCCAGGAATAAATGGAAAGGAACGAGATCTTATGATGAACAACAACTTGCGCGGCTTAGCTTGCCTGCTTTTGCTCGGTATCTTCAGCTGGCCCTCAGGCGCCAGCGTGATAGAGGAGCTGGATTGTATTATCGAACCTGAGATGACGATCGAACTCAGCACCTCGGTCGACGGTATTGTCGATAGTGTGGCCGTAGACAAGAGCGACCGCGTTAAAAAAGGTCAGGTACTCGCCCAACTCGAGGCCTCGGTCGAGCAAGCAGCGGTGGCCGTGGCTGCGGCGCAGGCAAAGATGGACGATGATATTCGCGCCAAACAGGTTAACAAAAAATTTGCCGATCGCAAGAAGCGGCGTGCGGCCGAATTGTTTGAAAAAAAGGTCGGCTCGTCGTACGACAAAGACGAGGCGGAGACCGAGGCGCGGCTGGCGCAGTTGGCGTTGGAGCAAGCTCATAACGATAAAAAACTGGCGCAACTGGAATTGCAGCGTGCAGAAGCCGCGTTGAAACTGCGCACGGTGACTAGCCCGGCGGCGGCAATCGTCGTTGACCGCTATGTGCACCCCGGCGAGTCAGTAAAAGACAAGCCCTTGCTAAAACTGGCGCAGATAGACCCGCTACGCATTGAGATTATCGCCCCCAGCGAACTTTACGGCAGCATCCAGCCCGGTATGCAGGCCGAAATTTTCCCTGAAGCTCCCGCCAACGATAGTTATCTGGCCACCGTCAGCGTGGTTGACAACATTATTGATGCCGCCAGCGGTACCTTCGGTATTCGCCTGACCTTGCCTAACCCCGACTATAAAGTGGTTGGTGGTTTGAAGTGCCGGGCGAATTTCGACTCGCAAAGGTAAAATCTGTCGACGTCGACCCGTCTTGGCCTCTACCGGCAGCCGGTTTTCTCAAGCTGTCATCTATAACTGTCTGATAAATTTAAAGTAATCTGATTCAGTCGCGATTCCGCAGCGAGCGTGACGTCGGTCGCGTTGCGTGTGCCTAGCCGTTCAAGATTTATGCGTTTTTCGCAGCTTTATCTACTCTTATATAGGGCAGTAACAGCATATTTACCGGAGCAAACAACTTATCTAGTCAATATTAAGGCGTAGGCCATTTTGTGCCGTCGATACAAGAAAACCAAGTTGAAAAAGAAATCACAGTCTAAAAGTTTGCCGGCAGCACCTGTATTTGAGGAGTTGGAACCGCGCGTGTTGCTTTCCGCGGGGGTGGAAGGTTTTATTGCGGGCGACTTCAATGCAAACGGCGTCACCGAATTTGTGGTCGACGATAATCTGCAGCTGCTTAGCGCGGCCAATTCTCAGCACAGCAATAAAACAGCCGCTGAACAGCGCACGTTGGAATTGATTTTTATGGACGCCGCTACACCGGATCGTGAGCAGCTTCTTGACGACCTGTTGACGTCAGAAGAAAGCGCCAATCGGCGTTTTGAAATCATTGAAATAACCGCTGATCGCGATGGTGTGCTGCAAGTCAGCGAGACGCTGAATAATTATCAGGATGTGGATGCCGTCCATATTATCTCCCACGGTTCCGACGGCAATATCAATCTTGGCGGCAGCACGCTGAATGCCAGCAACCTGACAGCCTACCAAAACGCGATTAGCGGTTGGAGCAATGCCTTAGACGCCAACGCCGATATTCTAGTTTACGGCTGTAACCTGGCCGCGAATGATGCCGGCCAGGTGCTTATAGATCAGTTAAGCATTCTTGCACGTGCCGATATTGCCGCCAGCACCGACCTTACCGGCAACGTTAGTTTGGGTGGTGATTGGGTTATGGAATATCACCAAGGTCAGATCGATACACAAATTGCATTTAGTTCTGCCTTGCAGCAGCAGTGGCAAGGAACGTTGGCCACGGTGGTGGTCGATACGACCGATGATTACGCGTCGAGCGATGCCCGGCACGGCGATACATCGTCTATTTCGGCTTTGCTGGCCGACATGGGAACCGATAATCTCATCTCGCTGCGCGAAGCGATCACCGCGGTGAACAACACCAACAACGGTGCGCTGCCGGACGAAATACACTTTGCGATTGCGCTGAACGACGCTCAGCATTTTTACTATCAGAATGACTTGGCCCCCGGACTTTCGACAATCGCCGTTACCACGCTTAACGATGCCTCGATTACCGACTTTGATCCCGATTATCCTTCCGCGCCATTCAGTTGGTACTCGATTGCTCTGACGCAAGACCTGCCAACAGTGACCGACGCAGTCGTGATAGACGGTACGACGCAGAACGGTTTTGTCAGTGCGCCGGTCATCGAGTTGGATGGCAGCAATCTTACGGCTGGCGTCGGGTTCCAGCTCTCAGCTGGTTCTAGCACCTTGCACGGCTTCACGATCAACGGCTTTCCCGGTAATGGGGTGATCGTCGACAGCGACAACAACCTACTTGTGGGCAACTACATCGGTACCGACGCTTCAGGCACAATCGACGTAGGTAACGGCAACAAAGGCGTGCACATAAGCGAAGTCAATAACACCGTCGGCGGCACAAACGTTGGCGAAGGTAATATGATCGCGTATAACAGTACAGGCATCTCCGTCTCATCTGGTTCGAACAATGCGTTTCTGGGTAATCGCATTTATTCTAATACCGGCCTGGGCATCGATTTGGAGGGCGGCAGCGAAGACGCTCATGGCGTAACAGCGAACGACGCAGACGATAGCGACACTGGCGCCAATAACCTGCAAAACTTCCCGCAATTGTTTGCGGCTTCTACAGACGGCATAACGACCACAATTACTGGCCAGCTGGATAGCGCGGCAACCACGAACTATCGCATCGAGTTTTTCTCCAATGGTGCCGGTACCGAAGATTCGAGTGCATATGGCGAGGGCCAAACGTATCTTGGATTCACTTCGGTAACCACCGACACAAGCGGGTACGCTGCAATCACTGCGTCACTGGGAACCGTTGTTATCGGTGATCGAATCACTGCGACTGCAAGCAGTGCCGCAGACGGCACTTCTGAATTTGCACTTAATATTGCCGCAACGTCGACGCAAGACAGGTTGTGGATTTCTACTGACAGCAATGTCGCGCCGCCCGGCGCGGACGGTTTGCTTGATGGATGGGCTGAGGGTCAGGTTCTTAATTTCGCGGGTCCAGATCTTAACCTTGGGCCTGCGACGGATGGTGACTTTTCCACTGCTATAAATTTCGATTTATTTACGGCCAATGCTGTTGATGCGGGTGCGCTGCACTTTGTGGCTAGCAATCACACTATTGGCAGCGGCGCTGGCCAATTCGATGTTCATGCCGGCGACGTACTCGTATCGTTTAATCAGGATGAAACCATTCTCGCAGCGTATGCCGAAACCGCCGCCGATATGATCGTGCACAAAAACGATTTGCTAGCATTTCGGCCCGATACTGCCGGAGACTATAGCTCCGGCACCTTCTATATGTTACTTGACGGTGTGCCGGACGGCACTGGTACGCCTATCAGTAGTCTGCACGGTATTTCACTAGTCGAGCACGACACAGTCGTCGGTTCAACACTGCTGTCTGCCGGCAGCTTTATTTTTGCAGAGCAGGCGGGTAGCACGCCCAACAGTGTCTATCATTTTTCGGCGACGACAGCAGGTAGCGTCGCGGCCAGCGGCACTACCATCACCCTGATCGATGGCGAAGACATCGGTATCGACGCCGCCAACGACAGTCGCATAAGAGGCCTTGCCTTAGTCAGCGCACCAATCACCATTGGCGGCGAAACGCTTAACGCCGGTGAGATACTGGTGACACTGAATTTTGACGATGCAGCGGTAGGCAACGCGCCGTCAATCAGCGCTGAAACACATGATATTTTTGTACTGTCGGTAAGCAATGCCGAGCCGGACGGCGGTACGACAACCGCGACCGCCAGAATGCTACTCGATGGTAGTGATGTCAATCTGGACGGCAGCGAGCGCATTTACGCGCTCGCCGTTGTGCCCGGCAATGTAGCGCCAAACATCGACCTGGACGACGATAATTCCAGTGCTATCTCCGGAAACGATTACGCCACAACGTTTGACGAAGCGACCGGTGCCGTGCTTGTAACCGACAGCGACGCGATGGTTCTCGACGTGAACGGAAGCGAACTGAGCTCGTTAACAGTGACCATCGCCAATCTGTTAGATGGCAGCGATGAGGTACTCGGTGCAAACGTTAGTGGCACCAATATTAGCACCAATTATGTATCAGCGACCGGTGTGTTGACGTTAACCGGTGCAGATACAGTGGCCAATTACCAGCAGGTATTGCGCACGATTTTCTACAACAACCTGTCAGACAATCCAGACACGACTGATCGAATGATTACGTTTGTCGCAAACGATGGCGCTATTAATGGCAGCATCGCAACAACGACGCTCACCGTTGTCGCCGAAAATGACGAGCCACAATGGGGTGGTCTGAGCGGTGCAAGAAATTACGTCGAAAATGATTCCGGCTTGTTTGTCCAGCCCACAATCACCATAACGGATGCCGACTCTTCCAATTTAGCCGGCGGTACACTAATGGTGCATTCCGTCCTAGGTGGCACAAGCAACGATGTATTTCAGGTTACGCCCGGTGGCAATGTGACCTTAAGCGGTAGCAACGTGCTGGTCAGCGGCACTATTGTTGGTACCTTCAGTGGTGGTGCGGCGGGAACCGACCTGGTTATTATCTGGAACGCTCAGAGCACGCCTGTTGCGGCACAAGAGGTTGCTCGCCGGATAACTTACTCGAATACATCGGATGCTCCCACGACCACCACCCGGGTTATCAATTTTGTGCTTACCGATGGCGATGGTGGCACAAGTTCTTCCGCACAGACACAGATTACGCCAATTTCAGTCGAAGACAATCCACTTGCGTTGGACGATGTTGCCGCGCTCGATTTTGATGGCGTTGATGATTACGTCAACCTTGGCAGCGGCGTCTCCTTATCTGTGACTAACACCTTGACTATGGAGGCATGGGTTCGCCCGGATGCATTGTCTGCAAATGGCGCGTTGATCATCAACAAAGAAGGCGAATATGAAGTTGGCATCAGCCCCTCTGGAACTCTGCGCTGGGCCTTTGCCAACTCTGACCCAGGCTGGGCATGGCACGACACCGGCTTCGAGATCTCGCTGAACAGCTGGACGCACATCGCAGTGTCGATCGACAATGGCACCATAAACAGCTACATCAACGGCAACCTGGTTGATTCGTACTACGGCAGTGGTGCGATCGGTGATGCGCATCCAACTCTTGACGACCTCCGCATCGGTGGCCGCTCAAATTCTCCAGCAGACCAGTATTTCGACGGACAAATTGACGAAGTTCGTCTTTGGTCAACGGCTCGCAGTGTGGCAGAGATTCAATCCAACCTCGACACCGACGTTAGCGGCAACGCCGAGTTGCTAGGCTATTGGAGGTTCAATCAAGGCAGTGATGTGACTACTGCCGACTCTTCGACGAACAGCAACATGGGAACGCTGATCGATGGTGGCGCCGGATCGATCGGTCCGCAGTGGCGGGGCTACAGCGTTGCAGCAGATTCGCCGCTCATTCTACTTGCCGCGCAAGGCCCGACCACCAACGACTTCGATGTCGATGGTGATACGGTAAGCATTGTTAACGTGGATACATCCAGCATGCTGGGCAGCGTAATCATCGGCAGCAACGGCAGCATTAACTACGATCCGAACGGCGCGTTTGATTTTCTGCGCCCAAGTGAGGTCGCTTACGATACAGTGACTTACACCCTTGAAGACGCCAACGGCATGCAGGACACTGCGACGATCACGATTCGAATTGTCGGCGTCAACGATGCACCTGCTATCGCCGACCAGAGTTTCATCGTAGCCGAGAATAGCGCCGACGGTACGCTGGTGGGTTCCGTGCTGGCAAGCGATCCGGATACTAGCGATACGCTGACCTACAGCATTACTGGTGGCAATGCCGGTGGCGTCTTTGCCATTGACAGCGCAAACGGGACAATCATAGTGGCCAATAGCGGGGCGCTGGATTTTGAAACGGCATCGGCGTTTTCTTTAGCGGTTCAAGTTGCAGACAATGGTGTGCCCATCCTGAACAATAGCGCCACCGTTACCATAAATTTGAAGGATCTTAACGAGTTTGCTATCTCCGCCATCGCCGATTCCGACGCGAACGCTAACGCCATTAGCGAAGATGCGATCGCCGGGACCATCGTCGGCGTAACGGCGTTGGCAAGCGATGCCGATGGCAGCGCTGTTGTTAGCTATGCACTGGACGACGACGCTGATGGCCGCTTCGTGATAGACAGCCAGAGCGGCGTGATTACCGTCGTCGGGGCTTTGGATGCCGCTACTGCTGACAGTCATACTGTTGTCGTGCGTGCGAACTCGAGCGACGGCTCCTCTATAACTGAAAACTTTAGCATCGCGATCGCCGCCCTGATTGATCCGTTAGTGCCGCCGCAACCGAACCACGCTCCGCTCATAGACATAATTGATAACACCGGGCCGCCAGCCACGCTGCCCGACCCTACTGATGAAACAGAAAGAGCTACGAATAATGAGCCAGAGGCAGCCGAGCCGGAGCTTGTGACCGATGAAGAAATTATTCTGGATTTGCGCAGTAGCGGAACCGGAACGGTCAACATCATCGTGGAGCAGGTTGCGGCTGACGCCGATTACCCGACGTCCGCGACGCCGCCGGTGACTGTGGGACTGGCCACCGAGCCGGTCCCACAGAAGACGGTAATAGCGGTTGATCAGATCCTCCCGCAGCAAAATGCAAAGCAGCATTTACCTGGCCGCGGCCTGGAAAGTTTTGCGGTAGACGAAGTGCTCGCCGACCACGCTATTTGGGCGCAGCTTGATCAAATGAAACGCGACATAGAAGCCGACGACGAGGCATTGAGCGAGCAGGAATTGATCGTCAAAGTCGTGACCGGCTCTACCCTGACCTTGTCGGCCGGTTGCGTGAGCTGGTTGCTGCGCGGTGGTACATTGGTCGCCAGTTTGTTGTCCACCCTGCCCGTATGGAAGGGCTTCGATCCCTTACCTATACTTTCAGCTAAGCGACGAAAAGAAGAAGACGAGCGTAAGAAACGCGAACAAGAAGAG
>JBPCXM010000220.1:0-5979 GCA_051008535.1 Pseudomonadales bacterium
CATCCTGGTCAATAAACTGGTTTTCGACATAACCGTCTGATTCCTGGTAACGCACTGCAATTCGACCAGATAGGTTTTCAGTGATGTCGCCGGATATCACCCCGGTGCCTCTAAGGGTGCCATATTCAGGCTCTGCGTCTAACGTGATCGAGCCGTTAAGGCCGTCTCCCCGGGCCGGGCTGGCCGACTCTACCTTAATTGCACCGGCAATCGTGTTTTTGCCAAACAACAAGCTTTGCGGGCCACGCAAAATCTCCACTCGTGCCAAATCAACCATGGACTGGGTAAACTGGCGGCTGCGCATTTGGTAAATGCCGTCGACATACATGCCGGCGGATTGTTCAAATCCTTTGTTGATACCGGATCCGATACCGCGAATATAAATGCTGCTGGTCTGCGCCGCACGACCAAGTTGTAGCCCCGGGACCCTGGAACTCAATTGTTCCAGATTGGTGATACCACTGCGGTCCATTGAATCTCCAGAAACGACGCTGACGGCAACAGGAGCATCCATCAGACTCTCCGGTCTTTTACGCGCCGTAATGACCACCTCTTCGAGCATGGGCTCGGAAAACGCCGGACTGGGAGCGAATACTGTGAGTTGTGATGCGGCCGTTGCCAAAGCAAGCACTTTCTTATCCATAACTTTATCATTCGTTAAGGGGGCAAGCTATTACCAATTATTATACCCTTTCTGATATGGTGTAACTTGTTATTACGACCACAGCTATTGTCTTAACGAACAGATACATCTAGCTAAGTTCGGCTTATTTTCTCTAGCGCTCTATTTATTTTTCGAGGCAGGTTAGCATCCGTCACGACGGGCGAAGGAAGTAAACTTTGTGCCGTTTCTCTTTACACGGTAGGAAAAAAAGCGGGTAATGTATTGGCGGTCATCTATATCGCATCGTCGATTGCTTGCGTATACGCCCATTGGAGTGGTGGTCCATACGGCGGCACAAGCCGTTATCCAGGATGCCTTGAAAAGAATTGATATCATAGAGATGTCGTTGGAGGTGGAATTCGTCGATAGCGCTAGCGGCGAGATAGTGGCCGCGTCGGTATTACAGCACGGCGCGCGTAAAGTTAAGGCGAAAGGGCAAAAAGAACAACGTATCAATTTTGACAGTTTTAAAGCGATCTTTGACAATTATGGATACCGCATACGTTGCCGTCTGGACAACGCAAAGCTACCCGAGGCCGATTGGGTTGATTGCATAGAACCAGCTATGCAGCCAGCAGAGTAATATGAGGCGTGATACGCTGTTATTATCGGAAATATTGAGCTACGGAATGATCACCCGGTATAATTACAAACAGAAATACATACTGCGCGTTCGGGATTCAAGCCAATGAGATTACCTTCCCTGTTATTGCCTTTGCTGATATTGGCATCTTCCGGTGCAAATGCTGGCGATTTAAGTTCGGTTTTCAGCAAAGTCGACAAAGCAGTCGTTGTGATCGCTACAGAGGCAACGCAATCAAAGATCTCTCGCCACGGCATTGCAACCGCCACCGAATCGGGTTTAGGTTCCGGTGTCATCATCTCTCCTAAGGGTACGGTACTAACGGCCGCTCATGTGGTTGACAATGCGGATCGCGTTAAAGTTAAGTTGCTAAATGGAGATACCTACACTGCCAAAGTCGTTAGCTCCGTGTTGCCCGCAGATGTTGCGCTGATCCAACTACAAGCCGTTGACAAGAAACTGCCGTATGTCGATGTCTCCGATTCTGATCGCGCAAAAGTTGGTACGGAGATATTTATCGTCGGTGCACCTTATGGACTGGAACACACGCTGACTGTCGGCTATCTCAGCGGCCGGCGTCTGATTTCCGGTGAAGACACCCTCCTGGATGTCGAATTCCTGCAAACCGACGCCGCCGTCAACCAAGGAAATTCCGGCGGTCCAATGTTTACGGCAAAGGGGGAATTAATTGGCATCGTTAGTCATATTCGCAGCCAATCCGGTGGCAGTGAAGGCCTGGGGTTTGCTGCTAGTAGCAAGATGATCCAACGCAGCCTGCTAGATCAACCGCCTATCTGGTTTGGCATGGAATACATTCCCTTGCGCGGTGACCTGGCCGAAGCCATGAATATTGGCGCAGACGAGGGACTTCTGGTCCAACGAGTCGCCAAAGGCTCTCTCGGCGAAGCATTCGGGCTGCGAGAAAGTTACATTCCCGCCACGGTTAGTGGCCACGACGTTTTCTTCGGCGGCGATATTATTCTCCAACTCGGCGGGCAGAATATCTATCTCACGCATGCCGGGAGAGATCGAATATTTAAGTACTTTAATGGCGTAGCTGCGGGCAAGCCCCTGGAAATGACGGTGTTAAGGAACGGCGAACGAATGACACTAACGGCCGCCAAGCCATGACTGATATCCTGTGTTGATACTCCTAGGAGGTGTAGAACGGACATTACGCCGCCACCGGACACAATCTCCCCGGTTAACAAAAGCCACGGACGCCACCCGCGGTGCCTGTCAAGCCGTCTGAGCGGTCACAGTGCGCGCCATCACGCTCCACGCCGAATCGGCCCTACGACCCTTGCGTGATTACTGATCGGTGCACGCACCAAAAATGACGAGCGCAGCATGGTCCGCTGTCATGGTTCCGGTGAATCTGGCTGTTTCTTCGTCGATGGTCAGCGTCCAACCGCCGCCGTCCGCGCGCTCGTCGCTTCCCGGCTCTGCCCCCTGCAGTATCGTCCGACCTTCCAGCGTGTCGAGGTGTTCGATCATGCTCGCTCGGTCTTCGGAGGTACTAATTTCCTTCTTGCGCAGGTCAATTCGTAGAAAGGCAGGAAGATTGACCGCTTCCGGTAAAACTTCCTGGCAGCCGCGGCCGTCGACACATTCGTAGGCGTCTACAGTTGCGCACAATAGCTGCGCCGATTTGTCCAATGCAATTGCAGGGACCGTCGCCATAATGGCCGGTAAAACACACGCGAGCTTGGTGCTGGCTCTCATGACTATCTCCTCGTTTGGCTGTTAGCGGACGGTATAACCGCGGCCTTCTAGGCAAGCTGCGTACGCGCGGTTATAGCTGCTGCGGTTGCGCTGATATTCGGCTACCTGCTCTTGTTCCCACTGCTCTTCGGCCTTGGCCTGACCACGGTTCTGATCTGCGCGCCGGGCGCCGCCCATAACGGCACCTGCCCCCGCGCCTTTTTTTGCGCCGCTAGAGCCGTCGATAAGTGCACCGACGGCCGCGCCGCGGAGTGCCCCACGCGCGAGACCACCCTTCTTTGCCTCCTCCTTTGGCGGCGGCGCGCTGGTCGTCGGTTTTGCCATCGGATCGAAACCCGATTGGCCTTTGGCCCAGCCATAACATTGATATTCATCCTGGCCCTGCTGTTCCGCGTCCTGCCCCTGGTTCGGGTAGACGATGAGCTCCTGGCCCTGCGCAAAGACCGCCCAAATCGACAGGCCCAGCACGGCGCCTATTTTCAGAAATCTCATGTGTGCTCCTTGGAACTTGGTATCTCTTCCGGTTGGACTTTCACAGCCAACCAGGAGGACAGCATCATTAGGAAATTGAGTAGTTTCACTCTCTGTTTCTCCTTTGGTCTCAAGTGTCATGTCAAATACGTCATCGCAGCTATTGCCTATCCTCGGCATTCCCACGATGGTTCCCCCAGCCGCGGTTGTGTTGGCCAACTTGCAGATGTGCTCAGAGATCTTAAGGATGCGACTACCTCATTGCCCCTCTCCGAGTTCTTCGATGATGATCCCGCGGATGTTCTCGACCGTCTATCCACATTGCGCCAGGTAGCATATTCGAGTATAGGCAGCATTATCCGCTCATTTTTGCGCAATTTACTATAAACAACATTTATCACCAGGTAAACATAAACCCGAGACCAATCGCCGGCTCTTCGACATCGTAGAAATAGAAATCGGCGTCACCTACATCGCCTTCATCCCCAAACTCGGTGGACACATATTTTAAGTTCAGGTTGAGCACCCAGTGCGCTCCGGGGCGCCAGTTAATGGCCGTCGTTGCTTGTACGGCTTCTTCCGTGTCGCCGAACCCTACATCCACGCGGTTGCTCCAGGACCACGTCTCTAAAAAAGGCACCGCGTGGGTAAGGCCGACAATGCCGTCGGTCCAGTCGTCTTCGGGACTGATGCTGCTGTTAGCCGTCTCTATGTCCCACTCGTGTTCGGTGTAGCGCGCGCCAACCAGAACACCAAAGGCATGGTTGCCGGTCTCCGCGAAGGTATAGGCAACGCTGAGCTCGGCTTGCGTCTTGTCCCATTCCGCAGACAACAACTGAGCATCGTCGTCCTCCAGGGCGACGGTACCGACAGATAGGTTGATGGTCCACGGGCCCGTTTTCGCGAAACCTGCAAACCCAAGGCCCGATTCAATCAAGTCCGCGGTATCGCTGTTGTCGAGGTCCACTTCGGCGACGATCCCCCCGCCGGGTGTCGCGAAACCAATGTCACCATCCAGGCTAAACGATGAAAGCCCCGTGCCAATACCGAAACGCCACCCCTCCTGGGCTTGCACGGCGGATGTTCCGAGCAGTGTCATCACTGATACAAACAGCGTCACGATTGCTCTTGTCGTCGTTACATTGGATAAATATTGCATCATTAATTCTCTCCAGATATGGCTTGCATGATTACGCTGCTCGAGCGTCGAACTTCGTCACGATCTCAATCCCGAGGGTGGCCAAAACCACGAGTGCTGGGTCCACGCAGGCGCCGGCAACACCGCTACGAACATGAACAATCTCAGCAGACAACTTTAGTTGCTTTACCATCGTGGATTAGCTTGGTCATCGTTATCAATAATGCGCTTTTTCGCCCCATTCAGCAATTGATGGAACAACTCGTTTAGCTCTTGCTGTGACGAAAAGTAGTGCACATTACCTGAAGTGAGGTGCTCGACGCGTCCCGCAAAGACAAACTTGCCGCCGGTGGCAGCAGGGCGAAACTGCACGATCAAAGCACGATTCGCTGGTAGTAAATCGTTAGATTGATCATCTTCGACCATTAGGAAAGTATAATATCCTGATTACGATTTGAAGAAATGGTATTATTTAACGTAGATGCTAAGTTCAGCAGCACGTATAAATAAACCTCTGGACGTATAATTTTCCAATACCTCACGTTAATTATTCGGCTCCAGCACGCTAGGCTTACTGGTTTTATGTCTGCTCATGAACTTCGTTTGGGCCACAATTCCTGAAAAATGATCCTTTTTTCGGTACACGGCGTTGAAAGTATGTTGCCAGGAAGTCGGGGTTAGATGTTCTATGTCAGTGCACGAAATCCGGTTTGGGCCATTTTTTCTGGAGGTCGATCCTGTCTGTCTCAGGCGTGGGACAGACCCCATAAGGCTGCGGCCCAAGAGCTTGCAAGTTTTACAATACCTGGCTGAACGCCCAGGCCAACTGGTGAGCAAAGAGGAATTGTTCAAGCGAGTCTGGTCCGGCCGGGTGGTCAGCGATAGCGGTTTGCGACTCTGTGTACGTGAGGTGCGTGACGCACTGGGAGACAACGCCGAAGCACCGCATTACCTGCAAACAATCACTGGCCGCGGCTATCGTTTTCTGGAGGGCCGCGATGGTCGAGCTCTGTTTCCGGATACTACCGGGCCAGTTGTCGGACGTGATGCGGAACTGCGCCAGTTGGAAGACTACTATCAATTAGCCGCTGACGGGCAGCACCAGTTCGTGCTGCTCAGTGGTGAACCCGGTATCGGCAAAACAACGGTGCTGGACAATTTCCTGGATCTTGTTGCTGAGCAATCCACTGCGAAAATCGTTAAGGCACAGTGTGTCGTGCACTTTGGTAAAGGCGAGGCCTACGGTCCGCTACTCCAAGCCATCGCAAAAAATTGCGATAGCCAACATGGTGCAGAATTGCTTAGGGTCCTTAAGCAGTACGCACCGACGTGGCTGCTGCAACTGCCCGGCGTGTTGAACCCTTTCGAACGCGAACGCTTACAACCTCAGATTGCGGG
>JBPCXM010000221.1:0-2746 GCA_051008535.1 Pseudomonadales bacterium
TATTTAATGGGTGGCTGGGGACTGGAGGATACGGCTGAGCCTTAGGTTTGAATGGCTGATCAGGTAATGTCGTAAATTAATAGTTCTAAAGTTAATGAAAAAACCACAATATTAAAATACTATGACATCTTGAAATACTATGGGGAGACTCTTTTGAAAACAACTAAAAATCGCACCTTCAAACGACATCCCTTAGCGGCAGCGGTTGGTATCGCCAGCGCGCTCACAGTAGGGCTACCTGCCAACGCTTCGGTGCTAGAGGAAGTCGTCGTCACTGCACAAAAACGTGAGCAAGTCCTGCAGGATGTCGGCATCGCTGTGACCGCTTTTACTGGGACGCAAATGCGCAAATTGGGCGTCACACAAAGTATTGACATAGCGGCGTTCACGCCCGGCGTACACATTGGCGGTAACCTAGCC
The DNA here is from genome assembly GCA_051008535.1 of Pseudomonadales bacterium. Classification (GTDB taxonomy): domain Bacteria; phylum Pseudomonadota; class Gammaproteobacteria; order Pseudomonadales; family JAUIET01; genus JBBKXJ01. The sequence goes on from JBPCXM010000221.1 coordinate 421, forward strand.
GGTCAAAACACACAGTTTACGATCCGTGGTGTCACACAAAACGATTTTGCCGACATCGTCGAGGCACCGGTTGCTGTCTACGTTGATGAGGCCTACATTGCACTCGCTAACGGTCAAACATTTTCCACGTTTGACATTGATCGGGTGGAAATTCTCAGGGGCCCACAAGGGACTTTATTTGGTCGTAATGCGACAGGTGGCTTGGCTCAATATGTCACCAACAAGCCTACTTTCGATACGGAAGGTTATGTAGACGTGACCGCCGTGCAATTTGACGTGCCCAATAATGCCAACGCCTATACGGTAGAAGCTGCTGTAAGTGGGGGGCTGAGTGAAAGCGTGGCCGCGAGGGTTGCGGTCAAGTGGAATAAACAAGACCCATACCTGGAAAACACCTACCCAGATGGCGCGGTAGGCTCGGCGACGTTTGGGTTCGGCACCACCAATTCCCCAGGCCCTGGTGCCGGTGCTGACCTAGGCGATGATGATACGAAAGCTGTTCGATTAAGCCTTCTCTTTGAGCCGAATGAAAATCTGGCTGTCAATTTGAGCGCCAGCTATGCTGACACGACAGTCTCTACCGGCCCATACCAGTCTAAGCCAACGATTGGTATATACAGCAGTATTCTGGGCGACCCCAACAATGAGCTAATCAGCGTTATCAACCCTTCCAGTACTGAAACTCGGCGTTCTATTTGTAGCGACGGTAGCGACTGCGGTTCGGACCAGGATGACGATGGCGTACCAGACGATTTTGACGGCGTACCCGGCGTTGATGTCGGTCGTTTTGCTCCCGGCGGTGATTTTTTCGGCTACCTCGATCCAGATGGCAAAGACTTTACGTTTTCCAGCGACTTCGCTTTTGAAGACCAAGGATTTACGGAAGCCCAGGGCCTGCTGGCTAGAGTTGACTGGCAACTTTCTGATTCTGTTAGCTTCGTATCCCTGACTGATTACAAAGCGTACGAAAAACTGCTGTTTGTTGACGTCGACGCGGCGGCGGTTAACCAACTGGCGAACTACGCGGGTGTGGATGCCAGCACTTGGACCCAGGAATTTCGCCTCAGCGGCGACACAGACTCCATGCGTTGGGTCACAGGACTTATCTACCTTCATGTTGATACGGATGCGGACAATGGCTTGAAAGTTGTCAATAACGGTATAGCGGCTGGGAATGGCGCCATCGATGTAGGCGTCAATGGCGTGCTTGAAACCGATTCATACTCCGTGTTTGGCCAGCTTGAATGGGATCTTTCCGATCAGTTAATGTTGACGACTGGTCTGCGTTTGATTCGTGAAGAAAAAGAATATCAAATGGACAACAGTCTTTACGCCAGTATTGACCCTTCGCAAATACATGTTGGTGCGCCATTTGTTACTCTTCGTACCTTCAATGCTGAGACAGACGATGGTTTGTGGGCAGGCAAAGTGCAGCTGGATTGGCGCCCAAGCGATGATATGTTGATGTACGCAGGTGTTAATCGCGGCGTTAAGGCTGGCAGCTTCAATATGCCGTTGAATGCTAGCGTCCCGAATGCCGTTGTGCCTTACAATGAGGAAGTCCTCCTCAGTTACGAGGCAGGCCTTAAGTGGACCGTACTGGACGGGACCACGCGTATTAACGCCGCAATCTTCCACTACGATTACGAGGATTACCAGGCCTTCTTGTTCACGGGTGTCGGCGGCTTGGTTATTAATCGTGACGCCACAACAGACGGTATCGAACTTGAAGTGCAAAGCTCACCCATCGATGGTCTGGACTTGCTTTTCAACGTCGCCTACTTCGATGCAGAAGTTGAAAATGTACCTTTGTCAGCGACCTCAAGCATCACCTTGAATGTGAACCCTACGTATGCACCTGAATTTCAGGCCGCCGCGCTGGCAAGGTATGAATGGCAAATTGGCAGCAGCAGCGCGCTAGCCGTGCAATCAGACGTAAGCTACTCAGATGAATTCTTCTATAATCTGAGAAATTTTGATGCGGACAAGTTTGATAGCTACGTCAAATGGAATGCAAGCGTTAGTTGGATCTCGGAGCAACACGAGATTTCAGTAGCGGTTAGAAATATCACAGACGAACGAATTGGTGTTCAGGGCTTTGATACAGCCACAATCTGTGGTTGTAATGAGGTGTCGTATCAGCCAGCCCGATCGTTTGCGGTGTCTTATCGTTACAGTTTTTAATCGTTAGCAACGCATGGAAGTCAGTCTAATGGGGGTGTGGGCTTGCCTTTGTTCGCCGCGGTAACGTAGTCGTTAATGCCCAGTTTGTCATTAAGTACTTCAGACTGTTCGTCCGTACCCATGTTTGACGGTATCCCGGTAC
>JBPCXM010000222.1:0-5746 GCA_051008535.1 Pseudomonadales bacterium
CCTCCGGCGGTGCGTGAGTATTGATTCCCTGTCCATCCACGCAGAGGCTGTGTTCGTTGCGGGGGAAAAAATAGCAGGTTCCACAGGGCGGCGCTGCCACCAGCGCGACGTGGTCACCGGGTTGTAAGTGAGCCACACCCGCACCCACACTGTGCACGATGCCGGCGGCTTCGTGACCAAGAATGATAGGGCCAGACAATTCGCCCATCACGCCACTTTTTACGCTGGCGTCGGAGTGGCACAGGCTGCAATATTTGACCCTGACCTTGACCTCTCCCGCACGCGGTTCAATGCTGTCAACATCACGATAGATTTTGATCTCTTCGCCTTGCTTATCCAGGACGGCCGCTTTCATCGCTCATTTCCTCGTCGGTATTGCTTATTCAGCGTTTAACAATCGGCGCATACTGTACCGAAGCGCAACGGGCGAAAATAGGCCTTTTGGGGCCGAATTCCTTGTCCATCGCGTTCGGTTTACGACGGTGCAGCACGATAAAAAAGCGTCGCGGGCGGAAGCTTTATTCGCTGATTGTGTCGGAATTGCTCCGCCAATCAGACACTCACTGATAGCCTACGTGAATGGATATGCGCCACGATACACGGCAGACATGTAACGCGCTTGGGTATTGCTACAAGGTGAAAGACTGTGCACTCTCGCGATAGGCGCTCGGTGTCATGCCGGTCCAGCTTCGAAAGGACTTCACGAAAGAACTGGGCTCGGCGAAACCCAGCAACTCCACCACCTCTTGTATTTTTAGGTCATCGTTACGCAGATAGTCAATCGCTGCCGCACGGCGGCTTTCGTTCTTCAGTTCTTGATAGCTAGTATTTTCCTTCATCAAGCGGCGCCGTAGCGCGGATGACGACATGTGGAGTGTATCCGCGATCGCTTCAAAGCTGGGCATGCCCTCACGAAAATCTCTGCCCAAAATAGATTTAATGGCCATACTGGTGCTGGTGCGACCCTCTTCGCCATCCCAAAACTGATACAACACGTGTTGCAGGAATTGTTCGAGCGAGTTTTCGGTGTGAACCAGCCGATACGCAAGGTAGTCGTCAGGAAAGATCAACGCGGTTTCAGCAGCGTCAAATTCCAGCGTGCAGCCAAACAGCTTCTCAAGGCTTTCCTGATATAACGTATTTACAAAAGGTGCAGCGACTGACGCCTGCTCCGATTCAATTTGCCGCCCTATTAACCAGCCGCAAAACGAATACCAGGTACGTATACCGGATGATTTTGCCACCGCCTCAAAATGCTCACTGCGGTCCCAGTGCTTTGGGGCGAACACAGCCTGCATTCCTTCCGTGTTGATGTAGTAGCGCAGTTTGGCGCTGGGTTTTTCTCGCACAAGCTCAATCCGATGCGCTGTCAATGGGTAGACGAAACGATAATATTCCTGTGCGCGTTGCAGCGCATCACCCAGCGTTTTGCAAGTAATAATGCTGTATGCCATAAAACGAAAACTGTCCGTACCGATACCGCCTGCCCACGGTATCGCGGTGTGCTTTTTCTGCATTTCCTGCACGGCTTCGCGGTAAATCAGAGAATAGTAGACGCCTGGAATACCCTGCTCCGCATCTGGTGTTGACAGAACGTTGAGGTTAAATCGGGCACGTTGCGCCAGTTCTTGTGGGTCCAGACCGATCATTTGCACATAATCCAGCAATCGGTGAAATTTGTGCGGTGGCAAGAGCAGATTGCGCAGATGGACTTGCCAATGGGTCATATTACGGCCCTGCCTCTTTAACTGAACTCCAATACTAATAGAAATAGGCGGAAATGATAATAAGCAAGCTTTTTTATCCCGCTGGTCGTTATCAGGACTTTGACGTTAACCAATCTATTGATTCGCGAGGACTCAAAGGACAAGAAAATAGAATCCAGCGACCATTCATGTGTGCCTTGTCTACCTATAAGCTTTGTTTTAAGACCCAGCTGTATCACTCAAGGGGAAAACCAATGGAAAACTTAAATATATTCTTGCGCATTATTTGCATCTTTGTTGTCAGCGTACTACTGGGCGCACAATGGGCGATGGCGGACAGCAAACCCAATATTCTTGTCATTTGGGGCGACGACATCGGCATAGGCAATATCAGCGCTTATAACCGGGGCATTATGGGGTATAAGACGCCCAATATTGATCGCATTGCCAAAGAGGGTCTGTTATTTACCGATTACTACGCTGAGCAAAGTTGTACCGCCGGGCGATCTGCTTTTATCACTGGTCAACATCCCTTGCGTACCGGCTTGACCAAGGTGGGTTCGCCGGCTGTGTCGCAAGTTTAGTAAAAGGCAAACTAACTGTATTCGTTAGACACAGCTATCCTGTGTAGGCGAGCTCGTAAAATTGTTCCCATACCGGCAAAGAACTCTTGCTTTGACCTTTCTTCAACATGCGCCAAAGCTCAATTCCTGCCAAAGTCGCTCGCGCTGACCAGAAAGATTTGAATCCGAGCATGGGTCGGGTTCGTCGTTTGATGAAGCGGTGATCTTGCTCCACTACGTTGTTGAGGTATTTACATTGACGAATCTTGATGCGCTTGTTCTCATCCCTATTGTACTGTTTAATAGCGGCGGTGTTGGCACCACTTTTGTCGATGTTTATTAAACTCGACTTGCCGTTGGACCCGATAGCTTTGTTCAGAAATCGCCTTGCTGCCTTGTTATCACGCTTGGAGGTCAAGAGGAAATCGATCGTTTTACCTTGCTTATCAACGGCCCGATAAAGGAATTTCCATTCACCTCTAATTTTCAAATAGCTCTCGTCCATTCGCCACCGAAGACCCGTCCGTTTCTTGTTTTTACGAAACACTTTTTCGATGTGAGGCACATAGTGCACCACCCAGCGTTGAATCGTACTGTGGTCGACCGAGTAACCGCGCTCTTGCATCAATTCTTCCAGATCCCGGTAGCTGAGTGAGTAAGCGACATACCAGCGCACGCATTGTAATATGATATCTTGCTGATGGTGGCGGCCTTTGAAACTGATCATACGCTGTCCGAAAACTAGGGTTCTGGACAACTGAGTATAAATCGACACACTAAGCAAGCGCGATTTGCGACAAAACCCCGCAATTCGACCAAAATAACGCAGCTCCAATTCCGCGGACGCAAAGAAAGCCTTTCTCAAGGCTTCCTTCGCAAGACGGGCATTTTGGATTGTTGGATGGCATGCCTTCTAGCGCGCGTGGCGGCGACTTTTTTGGAGTGAGTAACGAACGGTAAAAATGTCCGACTGCAGCCGCTTGTCATGGAATTTCTCAATGACGTACATAGTCTCGACGATCCCAAACGGTTTTCTCCCAGCCCGTTATTACTCCCTCCTCTTCACAATCCAAACATTCCCACCCGATTTCATTTGTTTCTGCGTAGACCCATGTTTCAATCTGACCTTCGCAGGGCTTGCCTTCGACAATTGCACGACATGGAGCACTTGCGAATGTAGCTGGCTTGTCGTACGCCATTGTTGCCGCCTCAACCACAAGCGATAGAAAAGACAAAAGTGCTTCAGCTTCAGAAGTTAGATCAGTAGGCACTTCTCCATTTTCGTCTAAAAAGTGCTGAAGATTAGTAACCATTGTCATCTGTTAGAATCCTCTGTTTGTCTAATTCCATAACATGTGTATATCAAGCGCGCTCGATTTGCCGATTTCGATATTTCTTGTTGCGCTGGCAACTCTCTGTTATCTCAAACGATATTACGTTTCTACTTGTTTTGTCTAGCGAGAAAGGGCTCTATTGCAAATAGCGTTTTCGTTTTTGGCGGTATTTCAATATGTATAAACTCTGCAATAATAGGATTTTTCGAAAACCCAAACCTCTATAAATTGCTATTTGCGACGGAGATGTGATGAGCAACGAGTTCACGCAAGCAATTGATCACTTCCGTGCATTGCTTAAATCAAGCCAACGCGCCGTGGTGTTTACCGGAGCCGGTATCAGCACAGAATCGGGTATTCCCGATTTTCGCGGACCCAGCGGACTTTGGGCTCGCTTCAAACCCATTTATTTCGATGACTTCGTCGCCTCGGCAGCGGTTCGCCAGTCCTCCTGGCAGCAGTGGTTTGAATCGGGTCACGATTGGCTGGCGGCCACACCCAACGACGGACATCTGGCTGTGGCCACACTGTTGGCAGAAGGTAAAGTGACGGCGGTCATTACCCAGAATGTGGCCAATCTGCATCAGGCGTCGGGCGTGCAAGCCGGGCAGGTCATTGAGCTCCATGGCAATGCCACGTACGCGAAGTGCCTGAGTTGCCAACGAAGCGTGGAGATGGACGCGGTCGCGCAGGAGTTCAGGGAAACGGGTGCCGTGGGACCCTGCAGCCAGTGTGGCGGTATCATCAAATCTGCCACTGTTTCATTCGGTGAGTTGATGCCACCCGAACCGATGCAGAGCGCCGAAGAGGTGACGATCGCTTGCGATCTTTTTATCGTTCTGGGTTCATCCCTTACAGTCTATCCGGCGGCCGAGTTTCCTGAGATGGCCAGGGAGCGTGGTGCTACTTTGGTGATTGTCAACAACGAAGCAACAGACCTCGACGTACAGGCCGATCTAGTGATTCACGCCGGCATCGGTGAGACGATGAAGGCCGTGCTCGTGTCACCCGCCAAGACAGATGACAGTGATCACTCATGATGCCACGCGAATCGTCCAAAGCCCGGAGGTATGTAAAGAAAGCAAAAAGCCCGCTTCGAATGAACCAGACGTACCGGTTTTTTGTTGCACTGCTTATCTTGTGCTATTGGTCGCTCGTCGCAGTTTGATTCGTACATGCGTATTGCCGCGAAGGAATACGTCAATGTCGGTCACCTCCCGACCCGGTGTCACGCACACCGTCAGGTTGTCCCGTTGCTCGGCATTGAACACGAAGCGGTTGCCCGCGCGGGTTGACGCGGTGAAAAACAAGGGATTGGTATTGCCACCGAAGGTGGTTAAAAAACGCAGGCGCAGGGATTTTTCCTGCGCCGAGAACAGCCAATGCTGGATTGCCGCGCCGGGGTTGGCGGTGCCGGTCACCGCGTTGGCGCCAGTACGTTGGAACTCGATGTCGTAGGGTAGAGGACCGGCGGGTGTGACCACCGCGCGGCCCTGCCAGGGACCCTCCATTGCCGTCAGAAAGTCCTGGATTTGGCTTTGCTGCAAGACCTGCCCGCTGTCGGCATCGCCGGCATGCGCCAACGAGACACAGAGCAGCCAGGCGATCAGCATTTGCGTTATCAGTGACAAAAGATGCACGAGGGTCAATCCCTGGGTTCCAGTCAACATAGTCATTCGGACCGCGCGCCTAGTTCGGTCATTCGGTGTAGTGCATGTGGCTAAGAAACCGCACACCACTGGCTAGCGCCGAGCCGTGTCTTGCGTGATTCTGGAGAATCCTGTTTCGTCAAAAATAATCGGCTCTCCATGCGAATGGCGTATTTATACTTTTCTTTCGTTCAGTACATACCAATGAGCGACATTGATCGTTGCCACCAACGTCATCGATCTTCCGGTCGTTTTGATGCCGACATCAATTATGGGTACTTCCCAAACACTTCGAGCTTCTTGTTTCATTCTCCCGTGAAAACGTCTTCTATGATGGCAGCCACGCGAGCGGAAATACCCGGAGAAATCCTCTCACGGTTGCCTGCAATATTGAGAACGAACACCTTTTCTTGGGCACTGTCAAGTTGACCACTGCTCAGTCATACTATCGGCATGAAAAGACAATCACAATATGTTGGGCATCGATTTCCGCC
>JBPCXM010000223.1:0-11083 GCA_051008535.1 Pseudomonadales bacterium
TCGAAATGGTAGTGGATGCCGTGCCCGAAAAGGAAGCGTTGGTATGCGGCGATGCCCGTTGCACCTACCAGCAACTTGAAGAGCGCGCTAATCGCTTCGCACATTTTTTGCAGGCACGCGGTGTGCAGCCGGGTGATCATGTTGGGCTGTATATGTACAACTGCAACGAATTTTTGGAGGCCATGTGGGCCTGTTTCAAGATTCGTGCGGTGCCGATCAATGTTAATTATCGCTACGTCGAAGACGAATTGCTTTATCTATTCGACAACGCCGATTTGGTCGCCGTGGTGCACGGCCGTGAGTTTGTACCGGCGATTAAACATGTTGCGCAAGCCGCGCCAAAACTGCATACCTATGTTGCAGTGGAAGACGGTTCTAACGAAAATCTTGCCGCCATCGAAGCCACGGAATTCGAAGCGGCGTTGGCTAACGTCAGCCCGCAACGTGATTTCGAACAGCGTTCCGCAGACGACTTGTTTATCCTCTATACCGGTGGTACCACCGGTATGCCTAAAGGCGTGATGTGGCCGCACAAAGCGATATTTTACGCAGCAATGAATGGCGGTGGGCACTTCCATGCGGACGGTCCCTGCAAAGTTCCCGAAGATATCGTTAGTCGTGCTACAGAAGGTTTTTACATGGTGTCGATGGCGCTGGCGCCGTTGATGCACGGTGCCTGCTGGTGGTTAGCGTGTATTGGTGCCCTGGCCGGGCATACGGTTGTGCTTAACCCTGGCAGAACGCTGCAAGCCGACGAAGTGTGGGATATTGTCGAAAAAGAGAAAGTTAACTCCATGTCTTTTGTTGGTGATGCGATGGGTATTCCGCTGATGGACGCGTTGCAGGAGAATCCGGATCGTTGGGACCTCAGTTCGGTGTTTAACGTGGGGTCTGGTGGGGCAGTGTTTTCTACATCCTTACAAGATCAGTTCCGTGAACGTTTTCCCGGCGTCATGATCACCAACAGCTTTGGTTCTTCCGAGTCGGGTCAAATGGGATCTGATAGCGGGCAAGGCGGCGATGGCCTCGGCAAGGTTGTCAAAAGTGAATTTATGGATGTGATTGTTGAAGCAACTGACACCGAAGATCTGCACTTTGTAGTGCCGGGCTCGGATGAAATGGGTATTTTCTCCCGCTGCGGGCATATACCACTGGGTTACTACAACGATCCCGAAAAGACTGCAAAAACGTTTGTTGACCTGGACGGCAAGCGTTGGTTGCTTACTGGCGATGAGGCGAAAATAGATGCTGAGGGCAATATTACGGTCTATGGCCGGGGCTCCAACTGCATCAATAGCGGTGGCGAGAAAATATTCCCTGAAGAAGTCGAGCAAGCGATTAAGTCGCACCCTTCGGTATTCGACACGCTGGTCGTTGCCACACCTGATCCACGCTTTACCAACAAAGTCACCGCCGTTGTGCAGTTGCGGGCAGGCACCACGCTAGACCTTACTGAATTGCAAGAGCATTGTCGCGAACATATCTCCGGTTACAAGCTGCCGCGCGAGCTGCATCTAACCAAAGAGATAGGACGTGCGCCCAGCGGTAAGCCGAATTACAAGTGGGCAAAAGAAGTAGCGCTTGGCGGTACTTGTCTTGCGAGTTAATAGATTGAGACAAAAGGTTTTAGTATGAGTGAATTAGATATTAGCAATAAGAACTGCACTATCGAGCAGGAAGGTAAGGTATTGATCGTCACACTCAACCGGCCCGAGGCGAAAAATGCCCTCAGTCCGGCGATGTTGGTCGGCATGTATAACGCGTGGCGCAGGCTTGATGAAGACGACGATCTGATGTGCGCCATTCTCACCGGCAAAGGCGACACATTTTGCGCGGGCATGGACCTAAAGCAAGGCCCGGAAGGTGGTGATGACGAAGACACCAGGAAGATTCAGGAACTGATGAAAGACGTTCCCGATCTGCACTGGCAAGCCTTGTTACGCCACAATCAACCAATGAAGCCAATCATTCTCGCCGTCGAAGGTTATGCGCTGGCGGGTGGCACCGAGATTCTGCAAGGTACAGATATTCGAGTCGGCGCCGACGATGCGATATTCGGTGTGACTGAGGCCAAACGCGGCTTGTTCCCCTTGGGCGGCTCCAGTATTCGCCTGCGTCGCCAAATCCCGTATTGCCTGGCGGCGGAAGTACTTTTGACAGCTCGCCATGTAAGCGCACAAGAAGCCATGGATTTCGGACTGATTAATCACGTAGTTCCGAAAGGCGAGACCTTGAAAAAAGCAAAAGAGATCGCCGCCACAATTTGTAAGAATGGCCCGCTGTCGATAAAGGCTTTGATGAAGATGTTGCGAGAAGTTGACGGTTCCTTGTCCGAACAGGAAGCGCTCGAGAAGGAGTTGGAAATTGGTTCCCCGATATTTGCCAGCGAAGATGCACGCGAAGGTATGAAGGCGTTCAAGGAAAAACGCGAAGCGGTTTATCGAGGTAAGTAATGCTGGGAAACACTGCGATGAGCGAAACTGTAGTAAAAGACTTACAAGACGGCGTATTGTTGTTGACCTTGAATCGGCCGGCGAAAAAGAACGCTTTCAACAACGAGCAATGGATAGCTTTTACCGAAGCGATTCTGCAGGCGCAGCAAGACAACAATGTAAATGTCGTTGTTGTGACCGGCGCCGGCGCCGATTTTTCATCCGGCGTAGACCTGAGTTCGTTTGCCGAAGGTGATGGCGAGCATCCTTTCGATGCCTGTGCTAAGGCCGTGGCGGAGTTTGACAAGCCATTGCTAATGGCGGCTAAGGGCATCGCAGTCGGTGGTGGCGCGACGCTAACGTTTCACGCCGATATTCTTTACGTTGGCGAAAGCTTGCGTATGCGTTTGCCGTTTGCAAACCTGGGCTTGGTACCCGAATTTGCCAGCAGCTATCTGTTACAAGTCAATATCGGCGCGCAGCGCGCAGCCGAGCTGTTTTACACCGCCGAATGGATTAACGCCGACCGTGCAGTCGAAACCGGCATCGCCGCACGTTGCTACGCCGATGCCGAGCTACTGGAAAAAACCCTGGAGAAAGCCCGCGAAATTGCTCAGTGGCCGGTAAACGCTCTGCAGGAAACCAAGCGTACGCTAAAGATTGCGCATCTGGCCGGCATACAAGCCGCTTTGCAAGCCGAACACAGCGGTATGCAGAAGCAAGCTGGTTCCCCGGAAAATATCGAAGCGATCACCGCTTTTATGGAAAAGCGCAAGCCGGACTTTAGCAAGCTGAAATAGCTGTTGTTTGCCTACTCGCCCCCCAGGCGTAACATGTGCTCTGCAATAGCGACCGTGTTTTCAAAACTCTCCACCCCGATGCGCTCATTGGTGCCGTGGGCACCACTTGCTTGTTCTATCTGAACAAGTGCGCCATGAAAGCGGTAGATGTTATCTACCAGACCGACGTAGTGGCGGGTATCGGTAGTCGCAAACAACATGGATGGTACAACGACGGCATCGGTATAAACTGCCTTTATCGCTGCTTCAATCACCGCATAACCTCCGCCTTCCATTGACGATACTCTCGGTGGGTTGGCCCAATCCTCATAACTGATTTCAATCTCGGGGTCTTCGATAATCTCGTTAATATAGTTGACCAACTGCAGCGGCGTTTCCCCCGGCAGCGGGCGGAAATTGACTTTGGCTTCGGCCTGCTGCGGAACCACGTTTTCTTTCACGCCTGCGTTAAACATAGTGACAGCAGTAGTACTGCGGACGAAAGCATTGGTTACTCGGTCTTTGCTCATGCTGTAGGCCAGCAGCGAATTGGTCAGCCACAGGTTATTAAACAGAAAGCTTTTTGGAAATGACATATATGGGGCGAGTGACTCCAGCATATCTGTCACCGGAGAAACCAGCCGTGCCGGCATGGGGTTGGATTCTATTTTCACCAGTGCCGCCGCCAGCTTGCCGATGCTGGTGTGTGGCGGCGGCATGGATGAGTGACCCCCTGGGCCTTTCACCCTTAGCGTGAGCGTGATATAGACTTTTTCCGTCACGTTGATAGTGGCGACGGCCCGGTCGGGCAAGAGTGGGTTGTCGCTGGCGATGAAGCCACCTTCATCCACCATCCAGTCGAAGTGAAGACCTTTTTCTTGCAGGCGTTTGGCGATATTGCCGGCGCCATCGCGGCCGCTGATCTCCTCATCGTGGCCAAAACCAAATACTAAGGTGCGCTTGGGTCGATAGCCTTGCAGCAGTAAATTATTAATGGCTTCCAATAGTGAGATAACGCCGACTTTGTCATCCAGAGTGCCGCGACCGTAAATCATGCCATCGGCTATCACTCCAGCGAATGGTGGGTGCGGCCAGTCGTGCTCGGTGCCCGGTTCGATGGGGACTACATCGGTGTGGGCGGTAAATAACACCGGTGCTTGACCTTTGTCAGAACCTTGCCAGATGAGCAACAGGCTGTGCTCGGCAATGACGTCAACGTCTAGTAACTCGAATACCTTCGGGTAGGTCGCGCGCAGAAATTTCTGGTGTTGGCGGAAAGCCTCATAGTCGATCTGGCTTCTGTCCTGTTGGCTAATGGTGGCATAGCGGATTGATTGGGCCAACCGTTCGGCCGCTGGGCCTGCGTGTGCCGAGGTAGCCATCAGATGGCAACATATTGCCAGCATAGTTCGTTTTATTATCATTTTTTCGTTTGTCAGTGTTGAAGTCAGCGATTTAGCAGCTCACGTTTACTGCTCACTTCGTGGGAGACTACCATGGCCCTTTCAATTTTAGCAGCGCTAATCACCGCATCAAATTCGTCGTCGGGAGTCTCAAGGTGGGCGGTGAGCGTTGCTTCGTCCTCCCATTTTTCGGTCAAACGGATTTCCGTCGGATCTTCCAGGTTTTTGGCAAAGACATAGTCGATATTACCTTCGTCAGCGCGGCTTTTTTTTGCGCGTCGAACCAGAGCGTCTTTGACCCTCGCGAGTTCTTCCTCTGATTCGACCTTGATGGTGCCCGTGATGATAAGCAAGTTTCCTCCTTGGTATAATCCAATTTAGAATGTTTGAGATCAGAGTAGAACGGTACTGACTTAGGCGCCCAGCCGGGCTGAAAATCCCTGCCTATTCGGGTCCGGACTACCAATTAGCATATCTCAAGCGCAACCGCCGTTGCCTCACCGCCACCGATACATAAAGCCGCAATACCGCGCTTTTTATTATAGCGTTGCAGCTGGTACATAAGACTCACGATAATACGCGACCCCGTTGAGCCAATAGGATGGCCTACTGCGCAGGCCCCTCCATGCACGTTGACTTTCGAACGGGGAATATCCAGTTCCTGCATAGCTAACATAGTCACCATGGCGAACGCTTCGTTAATTTCCCAAAGGTCTACCGAATCTTTTTCCCAGCCCGATTTTTCTAACAGCTTACTAATGGCGCCGATAGGCGCGGTGGTGAACTTCGAAGGATGTTGTGATTGGCGGCTGTGCGCGATAATTTTGGCTATTGGCTTGACGCCATGCTCCGCTATTGCGCTAGCGCCCATTAGTACCAATGCCGAAGCACCGTCTGAGATCGAGCTGGAGTTGGCTGCGGTCACTGTGCCATCTTTCGAAAACGCCGGGCGCAGTTTAGGGATCTTTTCTGGCATTGCATTTCCCGGCTGTTCGTCTTCGGTAATGACATGTTCGCCTTTACGCGTTGCGATGGTGACCGGAGCCATTTCATCGTCTAATAGTCCCTCGGCAATCGCTTTTTGCGCGCGCGCCAGTGAGGCAAGCGCAAACTCGTCCATTGCTTCGCGGGTCAAACTGTGTTCGTCGGCCGTTTCTTGCGCAAAGCTTCCCATCATGCGTCCGGTGGTTGCGTCTTCAAGACCATCGAGCAGCATGTGGTCCTGCAGTTGTTTGTGACCCATACGCAGTCCAGCGCGAGCATTATCGATAATGTAGGGCGCATTGCTCATGCTTTCCATACCGCCACTGACCACGATGGAATTAGTGCCGGCTTTAATTTGATCGTGCGCGTAAATCGTGGCTTGCATACCCGAGCCACACAGCTTGTTCAATGTGACACAGCCGGTAGCAGGCAAAAGTCCCGCTCCTAGTGCGGCCTGCCGTGCGGGGCCTTGTTTGAGGCCGGCAGGTAACACATTGCCCATAACTACTTCGTCGATATGTTGCGCGTCGATACCTGCGCGACGGACCGCTTCCCTGATGGCGGTAGCGCCGAGTTCGGTGGCATTGGCTTGACTTAAATTGCCCTGCAGGCCGCCCATCGGTGTACGCGCGCCGCTAATGATAAACACTTCGTCTGACATAATGTGGTTCTCCTACAGGTTTTGGGGGCAACATTTAGCCATACGCGTCGTCTTGAGACAAGGTTAGTACTCCTTCAATGTGGCATGATCACATTGAAGGTGTACTAGTTGACGGCAAACAACTTGCCACGCACCGAGCGCCGGTAGCGCATCGGTGGCATTGCAAAGTGTTTTCTAAACAAGCTGGCAAAATAACTCACGTCTTGATAGCCCACATGTTCGGCAACTTCCGCGACCGACAAATTGCTATTGCGTAGCAGTTCCTGTGCGTTTTCCAGGCGACAGCGTTGCAGATGTTGCAGCGGCGAGTTACCGGTGATTTGCTTGAAGCGACGATTAAAAGTACGCGAAGAAAGCCCGAATTTGCTGGCCACTTCGGCCAACGAAATGGTTTCGTTGCTATGTGTTGTCAGGTAATCCTGCACGCGTGCAATATCTTCGTCGTGATGTGGGTGCTGGCCTTCTTCGGTATACATGGTGGCACTATAAGCGCGGCGTATCTCCGGTGAAAATTGCGACTCCATGTGACGGCTTATCTCTTCGCCGTAAATCTCATGGGCGAAATACACCATCAAATCGGCGAGTGAGTTCAAACTGCCGGCACAATAAATACTGCCCGTTTGAGTGATTAAATGGTGGCGCTGGGTTTCAACCTTGGGGTAGCGACGGGCAAACAGGTCGAGATAAAACCAGTGCGTGGTGCCTGGTTTATTGTCCAGTAAGCCGGCTTCCGCTAACAGAAAACTACCCGTGCTCACCGCGCAAATAACCGTGCCGCGCTGATGCAAATCGTGAATCCACTGCAGCAGTTTTTGTTGCTGAGCGACCGCACGTAAGGGATTACGCCACAACGCAGGCAGCACCAAATAGTCGGTTTGATCGATGCGTGAATACAGCGTATCGGCTTTTATGCTGAGGCCGGCACTCGTCGTAACGGTGCGTCGCCGCAGCGCTGCGGTTTGGCTTTGCAGCCGCGGTAGGGTGCCACGTCGCCGCCGCGCTTGTGTGTCGGCTGCATTGAGCATTTCCAGCGGCAAACTCGCGCTGCTGGCCAGCATATTGTCCAGCAATAGAACCGTGAGTGAAGTCACGCCGAGTCGCTCGGCAGTAAATTGAATGAGCGTAAGTTCATGTGGCTATTATGCCATATTAAATGGCGTAAATACCACGTAATGAAGTGATGATGTGCCGCTAAAATGCTGCCACAGCTACTTTTGCCGAAACAGCGGCAGATTATTTCTAATCATGGAGATCAAATGGCACGTTTACCCTTGATTGTGGGCTTTGGTGGCGTTAACGCCGCCGGGCGCAGTTCGTTTCATCACGGCTATCGACGTATGGTTATAAGTGCACTAAGCGACTCTGTTGCCGATGAGACCTATAGCAGCCTGGCTAGTCTGATGAACCTGCCAACAGAGGAGCGCAACGGTTTGACGGCTGGTGTGCGTGAACACATTGGCGCCAATACCTTGATTCGCAAAATCGACCACAGCCTGTTCGACAGTGCGCGCATGCCGTGGAATCGCCGTGTGCATCTGCGCCCCGAGCCGGCACAGCCGATTTGTTTTGATTTGCGCAAAAAGCATCTGCCCGAGCAAATACCGGAAGAGTGGGAGCTTCACCCTATCGATGAACGCACCGTACAAGTCGTTATGCGCCAACCCTGCGAAATGTTGTTGCCCGATACGCGTGCCTCTGATGTGAATGCCGCCGGACAATTGCCCACCGGCTTCGATCCTAAGCGCTTATACCAATCACGTAATCATCCGCGCGGTTTGCAAATGACGGTGTTCGGTGCATCCGACGCGATACATAGCAGCGGTCTTGACTGGGAAACGATTCGGGCGGCGGTTGCGGCCGACCAGATCAGCGTGTACGCAGGCAGCGCAATGAGCCAGCTCGACCAATTTGGCAACGGCGGCATGATGCGTTCGCGCATGAACGGCAAGCGTGTCACATCCAAACAATGTGCCTTGGGTTTCGCCGAAATGCCGGCGGATTTTATCAACGCCTATATCCTTGGCAGCATCGGTACCACCGGCACCAACATGGGGGCTTGCGCATCTTTCCTTTACAACCTGCGTCAGGGCGTGATGGATATTCAAACTGGCAAAAGTCGCGTTGTATTGGTGGGTAACAGTGAGGCACCGATTACTCCGGAAGTCATGGAGGGCTACGCGGCGATGGGGGCGTTGGCCACAGACAAAGAATTATTGGCGCTGGATAACGACAAAAACTTGCAAGCCCCGGATTATCAACGCGCCTGTCGCCCCTTCGGGGAGAACTGTGGTTTTACGCTGGCCGAGTCGGCGCAGTTTATACTGTTGTTTGATGATGATTTAGCATTGCAGCTAGGTGCGACGATATATGGCGCAGTAGACGATGTATTTATCAATGCTGACGGCCACAAAAAATCTATCTCCGCACCGGGTGTAGGTAACTACATCACCATAGGTAAAGCGTTAGCCTCGGCACAGCAGATCGTCGGCGAAGAAGGCATTCGATCACGCAGCTTCGTGCAGGCCCACGGTACCGGTACGCCACAAAATCGTGTCACCGAATCGCACGTGTTGAACGAAGCGGCTAAAGCCTTCGGCATAGACGCATGGCCGGTGGCTGCGGTGAAAAACTACCTGGGTCATTCCATTGGCGTGGCGGGCGGCGACCAGCTTGTTGCCAGCTTAGGTGTCTGGGCCTATGGTTATTTACCGGGCATCACTAGTATCGATCGCGTCGCGGAAGATGTGCATAGCAGCAATTTAACCATCAGTGCACAGCACCGGCAGCTCGGTGGTGACGCAATCGACCTCGCTATTCTTAATGCCAAGGGTTTTGGCGGCAATAACGCATCGGCGTCGCTGTTGGCGCCGCATATAGCGCAGCGCATGATAAGCAAGAAACATGGCACGCGCGCGTGGCAAGAATATCAACAGAAAAATGTTAGCGTTCAACAACAGGCGCATGACTACGATCAGGCCGCGATTGCCGGTGAAGTCGCGCCGATTTACAAATTTGATCACAACGTTCTACATGGTGAAGATATGGAATTTGCGGCGGGTGGAATAAAGCTCAAAGGTCATGCTGATGCCATAAGCTTGCAACGGCCAAGCCCATACGCTGATATGCTGGATTGATTCGAGCCGCCATGAAGAAAATCGCTTTCCTCTTCTATTGCTTGCTAATTTGCCACACAGTTCAAGCGTTAGATTTACCTGAGCCGCTGCAGCAGTGGCGGGACTGGGTTCTACATAAGCACCCGCAAGCGCGTTGTTCTTTTCAGTGGAATAAGTTCGAGGAAAAGCTCTGCGCCTGGCCATCCAACCTAGCCTTACAAGTAAAAAGAGAAGGCGTTTATTTTGAGCAGCGCTGGCAGGTTGAGGCCGATAGCTGGCTGGCCTTGCCCGGAAGTCAAAAATACTGGCCGGAGTCAGTGACAATCGATGGTCGCCCGCAGGCAGTTACCGGGCGCGGCGGGCGACCCGCTACCTACGTCACACCTGGCGAGTATCTGTTAAAGGGCTTTATTCCCTGGGTGCGACGCCCGGAAAGCCTGCCTATTACGCCGTCGGCAGCGTTAGTGACGCTGAGTGTTGATGGTAAAAGTGTCGCTGTTCCCAATATCGATTCAAAAGGTACTTTGTGGCTGCGCAGCAATGCTAAGGCAGCGCAAACAACGGATGATAAAAGCCTGCCGACCCGGGTGCAGGTGTTTCGTAAATTGATCGACAGTGTGCCTCTAAGGCTTGAGACCGAGCTGCGCTTACGAGTATCCGGCGCGGGGCGTGAGTTGCAACTCGGCCGAGCCTTGCCTGAGGGTTTCGAGCTTATGTCTGTCGATAGTCCATTACCGGCCCGTTTGGAAAAAGACGGCCGGTTGCGGGTGCAGGTACGGCAAGGTAGCTGGAACATCAAACTGGTCGCCAGGAATGTCGGCCAGAATAACAGTTTTACCGTGGCGCGAATGGATGAGATTTGGCCGCAGCAGGAAGTTTGGGTGTTCAAGAGCCGCCCGCAATTACGCGCGGTAAACGTCGAGGGTGTTAGTGCTATCGACCCCCAGCAAACCAGTCTACCCAAAAAATGGCGGACGCTTCCGGCATACCTGTTAACTGAAAATGAGCAATTAGTGTTGCTCGAAACATCACGGGGCGACGCCACGCCGGCACCCGACAGATTGGAATTGCGGCGCGATATTTGGCTGGATTTTGACGGTGCGGGTGTAACAGTCAAGGATCGGTTTACCGGCGAGCTCAATCAGGCTCAGCGCTTGCAAACGGTCGCACCGTATATCCTTGGCCGCAGCGATCTAAATAGTCGTCCACAGCTAATTACCACTTTAAGTGAAGGCGAAAGTGGTCTCGAATTGCCGCAGGGAAATATTGATCTGCAAGCTGTAAGCCGGGTTAACTCGTCGCAACACACATTAGCGGCCGTGGGCTGGAATCACGTGGTGGACTCGTTGCAATCGGTTTTGCACCTGCCGCCCGGTTGGCAATTGTTCGCGGCGCGCGGCGTCGATCAAGCGCCAACAACATGGGTGGCGAAGTGGTCGCTGTTTGATATTTTTTTGTTGCTGGTTATCAGTAGCGCTTTATTGCGACTGTTCGGCAAGCGCGTCGCGCTGCTTGCGTTTTTGACCTTGCTTATTACCTTCCATGTTCCCGGTGCACCGAAGTTTATATGGTTGAATCTCGCTGTGACACTGGCATTGCTGCGGGTTATTACGCGCGGAAGAATGAGTCAGTTGCTGACTCTGTGGCGCAATGTCACCGCGCTTAGCCTGTTGTTGCTGGCGCTTTTGTTCTCGGTCAAACAACTGCAGCA
>JBPCXM010000224.1:0-4140 GCA_051008535.1 Pseudomonadales bacterium
TGGTCCATGTTGGTGATAAACCACTTGCCACCATTGATAACATACTCATCACCCTCAGGCCGGGCAACGGTCTCGATATTGAGGGTATTGGTTCCCGCATTGGGTTCCGACAATCCGAACGCGCATATTTTTTTACCGCTGGCCATGTCGGGTAAGTAGTCTTCCTTTTGGCGTTCGTTGCCGTGCGCCAGAATGGATAAAGTACCTAACACACCAAACAAGTAACCGAGCGCCGGTCCGCCTCCACCGCCACCGCGACAAAGGGCTTCCATCGCCAAGGCCATTTCAGTCAGACCCAGTTCAATGCCTCCGTAGTGTTCCGGCACGGGTAAGCCAAAGAAACCGTTGGCGCCGATCTCTTCGACAAAGTCTTCGGGGTATGACTCGCTTTCGTCTTTCTCGCGCCAGTATTCGGGATCGAAACGCGCAGCAATCTGTTCGGCTGTGGCCACCATCATCTGCTGCTCGGGAGTAAGGTCAAAGTCCATCGCTGTGCCCTGTCAAGTCTCTTTCTTAACGATGTTAAAGTGCGGAAACGCCGGTGAGCGCGCGGCCAATCAGTAGCTTTTGTATCTCTGTCGTTCCTTCGGTGAAGGGAAAGACTCTCACCGCGCGATACATGTATTCCACGGCAAATTCTCGGGTAATGCCATTACCGCCATGAACCTGCACGGCATCGTTGACAATTTCACACGCTAACTCGGTGCCGTACCATTTGGCCATGGCGCTGGGCACGTCACTGCGCAACCCCTTATCTATGCAATCCAGCGCCCTGAGTGCCAGCAGCTTTCCGGCTTCCAACTTGGTTGCCATTTCCGCCAGCTTGGCCTGAATCAATTGATGACCTGCGATCGGCTTACCGTATTGGTTGCGCTCCAGCGAGTACTTAACCGCTTCGTCCAGTGCGGCTTTGGCAATTCCCAGCGCCATCAGCGCCACAAGAGGGCGCGATGAAGCTAAAAGTGTCAGCAGTGTTTTCAACGCCTTACCCGGTTGTACCAACATATTGCTGGCCGGCACCCGGACGTCATCAAAAAATAGTTGCGCCGTTGACTGACTGTTTAGCGCGGTTTTGTTAATGTCCGCCGACTCGTAACCGTGCTCCCGGTCCACCAAAAACAGAGTCAAACCATCAACCGGATGTTCGTTAACCCGACACAGTAAGATATTAAAGTCGGAATAACCGCCGCTAGATATCCACATTTTCTCGCCGTTAATCAGGTAGTCTTCGCCATCGGCCTTAGCGCGGCAGTTGACCGCGGTCACCTCAGACCCGGCACCTGGCTCCGACATACCAATGGAACCGAACTTCTCACCCGCCAACAGTGGGGGCAAATAAGCGTCGCGGATGTGGTCGGGCGCTGCCGTGAGTAACTTGCCGCTGGTCATCTGAATCAGGGTCGTTATGGCGATATCCGGAGATACTCTGGCCAGCTCGTGCTGCAGCAGGCCGATTGTCACGGCATCCAGTCCAAGTCCACCGAATTCTTCCGCGATCGAACCATTGCCCAGACCATACTCCAGCAGTTGCTTGAGCACGGTTTGCATCTCAGCTTTTGGGATAAATTGATCTTTATAGTTTTCAGCAATGGGCTTGATCTCGCCTTCCAGGAACTTTGAAAACGAGTCGATGATCATTTGCTGGTCATCTGACAATGTGAAGTCCATAGAAATCGCCTCTAGCAGACGTTATGGCTTATGTGAGCATAGCGCCGATGGTGATGGTGGAACTATAGAGAGACTGGTGTAATTCACCCTTATCAATAGCGGCAAGCGTGGTGTCGCATCGCACTTTTTAGGCTACCGTCTGTTCGGCTAAAAAACTTCAGGCACCAGTGCAAAAGCACTAGTGCAGTGTCCTATATAAAGCATCCATTTAGCGAGCCGCTTAAGAGTTATCCGCTAGGCGCATTTTCGAAGGCATAGCGGGCCTATATCGAGGAAATGCAACGACGCGGATGGCTCTTAAGCGGCTCGCCCGAAGGGAAGCGCTCCATTTGCCCTCATCTTCGTTGTTGTTCTTGCCAAGAGGCCCACTCTTCCCTGCGAACAACGTCTCGCTGAGAACAAATGGAGCGCTTCTAAATTGATGCTTTATATAGGACACTGCACTAGCCTGACAGGGAGAGGATCGTTACAGCGCGCCGAAGCGGTATACGCCTTGGAGAGTCAGCGTGCGTGGCGCACCGAGATAGCCCAGGTCGGTACTCAATACTGGTGACTGGCCCCCGCCGGCTATCTCCTCGTCGGTCAGGTTATTGCCGATCAGAGTCACATTCCAGCGATCGTCAGCGGCGGCGACGCCGATTCGGGCCGAGACTTTGGTCCAGGAATCCTGTTTCAGGTTTTCTTCCAGGTTGCCGTCAACAAAGTAGTCATCGCTAAAGGAGACTGTGAAGCCGCCGACCAGGTTTATGGAATCAGATAGCGACACGTTCACATCGGCAAAAAGACTTCCGGAATACTCAGCCGCGAAAGGCAAGGTCTCACCACTCAGGTCGCAGGGTATGGTTTGCCCTTGCTCCTGCTTGGTGACCGAACACGGGCCCTGATCGAATTCATCGTACTCCGCATCCAGCCACGCGATCGAACCTCCCAATGTCAGCCATTCCGATGCAGCCCATCTTGCATCGGCTTCAATACCCTGCGAAGTGGACTCTGCCGCATTTTGAATATTAGCTCTTGGCAAGCCCGTGTCCGGATCGGCGAGAAAAGAGTTTACCTGCAAGTCCTCAAACTCATTGCGGAAAAGCGTCACATTCAATTCTGCCGCACCGTCTGCCAGGCTTGATTTCAAACCAACCTCGTAACCGATGACTTCTTCGTCATCGTATTCAATATTGATCGCCGAGCCGGTCGTCGCGAAGCCGCCAGATTTCGCACTGGCACCCGCCTTGGCAAATAGCATGGTGTTATCGGTCGCATCCCACTGCAATACCAGCTCCGGCATCAGGTTGTCCGATTCTCTGTCGTCCTCGAACGATCTTATCAACGGGCAGATATTTCCGCCGGTTAAGTCACCGCCCCCAGGGTTGAGCCCTGGTACAATCCCGGCAGGTGCCAAGGCTGCGAGTAACGGCGCGTCTGCGTCGACAAGCAAGTCACACGTCGTGGGTCTTGTTGCTTCTTTCTCTTCAGTCGAATATCTGATACCACCAATCAACCGCAGAGTGTCACTCACAGACCATGTCGCGGAAGCGAAAGCCGACCAGAGATCGGTATCCTGTTCCAGGCTGGTTGCGCCGATTTCGTAAACCCCGGCATTCTCGGGACCAAATGCGGCAAGACTAAGAATATTCGGCTGATCGCTGAATAACTCCGCCGTGTGATAGTAAAACCCAACAATATAATCCACTGTTTGATCGCCCGGCGAAGCTAGCCGGATCTCAACACTGGATTGCTCGTACTCCTCCAACGATGAGGCATCCAAAACCGGTGCTATCGTGCCATCGAGATCTGTGACCAGCTCGTAGTCAAAGTCGGAATAGCCGAACACCGTCGTCAGAGTATGGTCTCCCAGCTGGTAATCGACATTGACCGCCACATTTGTGACCTTCGAGTCGGTACCCGGAGTGAGCCCAATCAATGGCAGCAGCGATGCATCCATCGCACGCTCCCAGTTCAATTCACCATCATCCCCCGGCACGGGTGCACCAGGGCGCGCTACCGGTTCACCAATATTGCCGTCGGTCTGAAAATCCACGTATTCGCCCTTGGCTGATATCGAGAGATTATCGGTGGGTTCCCATACTGCAGTAATGCGTGCCAGCTCCTGTTCTTTCGCGCCTTCGTCGTCACCGGTAAACGTATTGTCAGTCCAACCGTCGCCTGAATCGGTGGTTTGCGCGGCAAGGCGCAGGGCGAAGGTATCGCCCAAGGAGCCTCCTGCAACGCCAGTCACGGTATAACCTTCAAATTCAGTTTCCAGTTCACCCGTGATCTGCCCAGAGAAATCGTCGCCCGGCCGTGATTTTGCTGTTATGACATTGACAGCACCAGCCATCGAATTCAGTCCAAACAGAACCGCTTGTGGACCGCGCAACACCTCCACCCTCTCCACATCGAGAAAGGGCGAACGATATTGGCGGTTGCGCGGCATGTAGACACCGTCAATGAACATACTCACGGATTGCTCAAAAC
>JBPCXM010000225.1:0-8218 GCA_051008535.1 Pseudomonadales bacterium
CGCTGGTTAGCAGTTTTCGCGACCGCGTGTTGCCGAAGAATCTGGTCGTATTCGGCGAAGTCGGTCTGGGCGGCGAGATTCGGCCGGTGCCCTCGGGTCAGGAAAGACTGAACGAAGCCGCCAAGCACGGTTTTCGGCGCGCCATTGTGCCGCGCGCTAATTTGCCGAAGCAGAAAATTGCAGGCATGGAAATTATCGGGGTCGATAAAGTCAGCGATGCGTTGGAGGCGTTCGATTAGCCAGTCAACACATCGCTTTTAGCTCACGCGAGTTTTTGGTAACGCACGCGTTTCGGCGCGGCGTCATCACCTAATCGCGCTTTGCGATCTTCTTCGTAGCTGCTGAAGTTGCCCTCGTGCCATGCCACGTGACTATCGCCCTCGAAGGCCAGAATATGCGTTGCCACCCGATCCAAAAACCAGCGGTCATGCGAAATCACCATAATGCAACCGGGAAACGCCAGTATGGCTTCTTCCAGTGCACGCAGAGTCTCCACATCCAGATCGTTGGTCGGTTCGTCTAACAGAATAACATTGGCGCCTTGCTTGAGCAGCTTGGCCAGATGCAGCCGGTTGCGCTCGCCGCCGGACAAATCCTTCACGTATTTTTGCTGATCAGAGCCACGGAAGTTGAAACGCCCCACATAGGCGCGCGACGGAATTTCATAAGTACCAATATGCAGAATATCGTGGCCGCCAGACAGTTCGTCCCATACCGTATTGTCGCCGTTCAAGGCATCGCGGCTTTGATCAACGTAAGCCAGCTCAACCGTTGTGCCCAGTTCTATGCTGCCGCTATCCGGTTGCTCCATACCGGCAATCATTTTGAACAAGGTGGATTTGCCGGCGCCGTTGCCGCCAATAACCCCGACAATACTACCGGGCGGAACGCTTAGCGTTAAGTCGCTGATCAACAGTTTGTCTGCGTGCGATTTGCTAACGGCATTCAGTTCAATCACCTTGTCGCCAAGCCGCGGCCCTGGCGGAATATAGATCTCAAGCGTTTCATTGCGCTGTTGAAATTCCTTGGAATTGAGTTCGTCGAAGCGCGCCAGTCGTGCCTTGCTTTTGCTTTGCCTGCCCTTGGGATTGGCGCGGGCCCATTCCAGTTCGGCTTTGATGGCCTTCTGGTGCGCCGCCTGTTGTTTTTCTTCAGTGGCCAGCCGTTGTTGTTTGGTTTCAAGCCAGGCTGAATAGTTGCCTTCATAGGGAATACCGCGGCCGCGATCCAGCTCCAGAATCCAACCGGCGGCGTTGTCCAGAAAGTAGCGGTCGTGAGTGATGGCGACGACGGTGCCGGGAAAATCCTGCAGAAACTGCTCCAGCCAAGCCACGCTTTCAGCGTCTAAATGGTTGGTCGGCTCATCTAACAGCAGCATATCGGGTGCCGCCAACAACAAACGACACAACGCGACGCGGCGTTTTTCACCACCCGATAAGTTTTCGACCTTGGCATCCCATGGCGGCAAGCGTAGCGCATCCGCCGCAACGTCTAATTTATGTTCAATATTGTGCGCGTCGCTGGCCTGAATGATATTTTCCAACCGTGCTTGTTCAGCTGCCAGGGCGTCGAAATCGGCATCCGGTTCGGCGTAGGCGGCGTACAAGTCTTCCAATGCTTGCAAGGCCTTTTGCGCTTCTGCCAGGCCTTGCTCGACGTTGCCGCGCACGTCTTTGCTGTTGTCTAACTGCGGCTCCTGCGGGAGATAGCCAATTTTCAGGTCTGCCAGCGGTCTTGCTTCGCCTTCAATATCGGTGTCCAGACCGGCCATAATCTTCAGCAGCGTTGATTTGCCGGCGCCATTAAGACCTAACACGCCGATCTTGGCGCCAGGGTAAAACGACAGGGAAATATCCTTCAATATCTCGCGTTTGGGCGGCACGATTTTACCCACCCGGTTCATGCTGTATACGTATTGGGCCATTGCCAGCCTTCTCCAATATGTAAAAATCGCCGGCAAGTTACCCAATCTTGAGGCGTGGCGCAACATCAAAGCGGCGATTCTCTACTATACTGAAGGATGTTTATACAGCGGGCTCGGAATCTTCGTTGACCACAGTAGGCCACCTTCCACTTACCCTATCGACGCAGCACGATTCGACTGTCTACCAACGCATGGTCGAAGAGTCTGTTGTGCCCATGTGGTTAGTCGAACTGACCGACGTTTATGCGCTGTTTGCAGACCGTCAGTTTACTGAAGCGCAACAATTGCATGCCGGATTCACGGCGGACGAGCTCGCGCGCTCGGTACGCATTTTGGCGGCCAATAAGGCGGCGCTCGATTTACTCGGCGCGCCGTCGCTGGAGGCGCTGAACACGGCCCTGGTCGACCCAAGCTACGAATGGTTGGTGCTACAAGTGGTTAGCCTGGTGGAGGCTATTGCGCAGGGCGAAAAGCAGCTGGCGTTGGTAGAAAGTGTCGGCGAAAGCACTGTGCAGCAGGCCGATGTGTGGTTTAACTTCTCACTGCCTGCCAGCGACACAGAGCGCAAGATCGCCAGCGTGTGCGCGCTGGACGTTACCGCCTTGCAAGAAACGCAGGCCGAGTTTTCGGCGCAGAAAGAATTTCTCGCCGGCGTTATTAATGCCGTACCCGACTTGCTGTTCGTGTTTGACTTTGAAACGCTGAACGTCAGTTTTGCCAATCAGGATATCGCCAGATTACTAGGCTTTGACTTCGATGTGTCGGAGCTGAACAGCACCGAGTTGGCCTGCTTCTGGGAGCAGTTGGTGCATCCCGAAGACCAAACACAGCTAGCGCAACTCGATGGCTTATTGCAAGAGCTAAGCGAAAACACATTCACCGAACGCCAGTTGCGTTTCAAAGACGTGCATGGCAACTGGCGCTACTTTTACGCGCGCAGCGCTTCGCTGCAGCTTGATGATGTGAGCGCACCGCGTTACGCCGTGGTTGTCGCGCGCGATATCAGTACGGACATGGCGGCCCGTTTCCGCCTGCAGGAGCAGGAGCGGCATTATCGTTTACTGGCCGACAACTTCAGCGACGTGATCTGTGCTTGCGATCTCGATCGGAATCTGACTTACGTCAGTCCGTCGATTTCCGCTGCCATCGGCTTGAGCGTGGATGATTTCATGTCGCTCAGCAAGGAATCAAATCTACGCGCGGAGGTGGTCGGTTTTATCGACGAGTTGGGCAAAGACATTGAGTCGATAAAAATGGCCGATCTGGAACAAACGAAAAACTACAAACAAGTCGTGGAAATCAGTATTCCGCATGTCGATGGCCGACTAATACCTTTCGAAGTGCAATGCTCATTGCTGCATGAACACGACGCCCCGCAAGGCATATTGTTTTTGGCCCGCGACCTGACCGAGCGGAAAAAAATTGATGCCGATCTGCGCATGGCGGCCAAGGTATTCGAGAATAATGCCGATGGAATTTATATTCTTGATCCTGAAGGGGTTATCGTTCAACTGAATAATGCCTTGTGCCGCATCTGCAATTTTGAGGAACAGCATTTGCTCGGCCGCAAGCCCGAAGGCTTGTTGGTGCCTGAAGGTGAAAACGATACCCTGCGCCAGCAAAATGTGCAGCACGCGTTGATACACGGCTACTGGCAAGGTGAGCAACTGGCATTGCGCAGTACTGGCGAGGTGTTTCACGCATTTTCGACTACCACGGTGGTGCGCTCCAGCGACAACGATATTTTGGCTTACATCTGCACGCTGCGCGATATTACCGAGAGCAAGAACCACGAAGAGCGCATCCGCCACCTGGCGTTCTACGACGCCTTGACCGAGCTGCCTAACCGTACTTTGTTTCAAGACCGGCTCGAACACGAATTGCAACGCTGCGAGCGCGGTCAACAAACCGCGGCTTTGTTGTTTCTCGATCTCGATCATTTCAAGGCCATCAACGACTCGCTTGGTCACGCGGCCGGTGACCAACTGCTGCGCGAAGTCGCCGAGCGCCTCGGCGAAAACGTGCGCAGCGAAGATACGATTGCCCGCATGGGTGGCGACGAGTTCACTATCATTCTCAGCGGTCAAGCCAGCAAAGAGCATGTGGTAGCTGCAGCATCCAACGTAGCGCGCAAAATTGCCGCGCAGTTGAGCGAGCCCTTTTTGATCGAAGGCCAGGAAGTGTTTACCAGTGCCAGCATCGGTGTCGCGCTTTATCCCGATGACGGTGAAGACCCGTCAACCCTGTTGCGCGCCGGTGACACGGCCATGTATTTTGCCAAACAGGCGGGCAAGAACAATTACCAGTTTTATTCGTCCAGCATGAACGCGCATTCCGCCGAACAGCTGGCTTTTCAAAACAGCTTATACCGCGCCGCGTCTGATCAGGAATTCGAGTTGTATTACCAACCACAATTCAGTTACCTCAGCCACAAAGTTGTGGGCGTCGAGTGCCTGTTACGCTGGCGCAAGCCAGATGGCAGCTTGCTGGCGCCGGACCAGTTTATTCAACTAGCCGAGCAATCAGGCTTGATCGTGCGTATCGGCGAATGGGTGATGCGGCGCGCGTGCGAGCAAATGGCTGAGTGGCTGGCCACCGGGCTGACTCTCGACCATGTGGCGATCAATATATCGGCACGCCAGTTTAAGGATGATAACTTACTATCTACCATAGAGTCGGTGTTGCGCGATACTGGGTTGCCTGCCCGTTGTGTGGAACTTGAACTCACCGAAAGCGTATTGATGTCTGAAATATCATATACCTTGCAAACGCTGGCGAAGCTAAAGGAGCTGGGGCTGCGCATCGCCATCGATGACTTCGGTACCGGCTATTCATCACTCAATTACCTCAAAGAGTTACCGGTTGATACGATCAAGATCGATAAGCGCTTCGTGCAAAACTTGCCAGGGAGCAAGGAGGATCAACAAATCATCAACGTGATTGTGGCGCTGGCTCGTGGTTTCGATCTTGATATGGTCGCCGAAGGCGTGGAGACAGACGAACAATCGAGTTATCTGGAAGGTCTGGGTTGCGAGGTGGCACAAGGCTACCTGTTCGCGCACCCGCAGCAGCCCTATGATTTGGAGCAGCTAATCCGCGGTGGCGACCAATCAAGCTCGGAAACTAATACTTAAAGAAGCCTCGCGGTGCTGCTCTGTGCCGCACATTGCTGTAGAATGCGCGCTTTTCTCGGCACGGTGAAGAGGATTTTTCATGTTCAGCAAACAGCAAAAAATTGCCGTTTTCGACGACGAAATCTGGCAGGCAATTCTCGGTGAAGAACAGCGTCAGGAGCAACATATCGAGCTGATCGCGTCGGAGAACTACGCCAGCCCGCGCGTGCTGGAGGCGCAGGGTACGGTGCTGACCAATAAGTACGCCGAGGGTTATCCGCGTAAGCGCTATTACGGTGGCTGTGAATTTGTTGATGCGGCCGAACAGTTAGCGGCCGACCGGGTAAAACAATTATTTGACGCTCACTATGCCAATGTGCAACCGCACTCGGGTTCGCAGGCGAATTCAGCGGTGTATATGGCCTTGCTACAGCCGGGCGAGACCGTGTTGGGCATGAGCCTGGACGCCGGTGGCCATTTGACCCACGGCGCCAAACCAAATTTTTCCGGCAAGATATACCACTCGGTGCAGTACGGTTTGCACCCCGAGAGCGGCGAAATCGACTACGAGCGGGTCGAAGCGCTTGCTCACGAACACAAGCCAAAGATGATTGTCGCAGGCTTTTCCGCGTATTCGAGAATCGTCGACTGGCAACGCTTTCGTGACATAGCCGACGCGGTCGGTGCGTATTTGCTGGTCGATATGGCGCATGTAGCGGGGCTGGTCGCTGCCGGTTTATACCCTAACCCGGTGAATATCGCCGATGTCACCACCTCTACGACCCACAAAACCCTGCGCGGACCGCGTGGTGGCGTGATTCTGGCGCGTGAAAACGAGGAGTTGCAGAAGAAGTTTAACTCGGCAGTGTTCCCCGGTAGCCAGGGTGGCCCGTTGATGCACGTGATCGCCGCCAAGGCCGTGGCCTTCAAAGAAGCCATGAGCGAGGATTTCAAAACCTACCAGCAGCAAGTCGTTAAAAATGCGACAACCTTGGCCGACGAGTTGATCAAACGTGATATCGACATTGTTTCCGGCGGTACCGACAACCATTTGATGCTGGTTGACCTGATCAAAAAAGACATCACCGGCAAAGACGCCGATGCTGCGCTAGGCCGTGCGCATATCACGGTGAACAAAAACGCGGTGCCTAACGATCCGCGCTCGCCGTTTGTGACCAGTGGATTGCGCATTGGCACACCGGCTGTGACCACGCGCGGTTTCAAGGAGCCGGAAATGCAATTGATTGCGGGTTGGATTGCGGATATTATCGCCGAGCTTGATAGCGAGCAACAAATCACCAACGTGCGCCAACAGGTCGAGGAGTTATGCGCGCGCTTCCCGGTATATGCTGATTAAGCAAGTACGTTAAAAGCTGATGCGTTGTCCGTTCTGCTCGGCCGCTGAAACCAAGGTCATCGATTCACGTCTGGTCACCGAAGGAGACCAGATTCGCCGTCGGCGCGAGTGCCTAAGCTGCGCCGAGCGCTTTACGACGTTCGAGACCGCCGAGTTGCTGATGCCGCGCATCACCAAAAGCAACGATGTACCCGAGCCCTTTAACGAAGACAAGCTGCGTGCCGGCATTCAAAAAGCGCTGGAGAAACGCCCGGTCAGTGTCGAGGTGATCGACGCCGCCGTGCACCACATCAAGCACCACTTGCAGGCAATGGGTGAGCGCGAAGTGCGTTCCCGCGTATTGGGTGAGTTGGTGATGCAGCAATTGAAAGCTATCGATCAGGTTGCTTACGTTCGCTTTGCTTCGGTGTATCGTAGTTTTCAGGACTTGAACGAATTTCGCGAAGAGATTGATAAGCTAACCAGCGAGCCGCCCAAGTCCTAGGCGTGGCTGTATAATCTTGCAATGATCTACACTTGCGAGCAAACGCAATTAATGGCGCATGCCATCAAACTTGCGCGCCGTGGCTGGTATACCACGATGCCCAATCCGCGTGTTGGTTGTGTGCTGGTAAAAAATGGGGCTGTCTGCGCTGAAGGTTGGCATGAAAAAGCGGGCCAGGAGCACGCCGAAGCGATGGCCCTGCGCAAAGCGGGGGCGGCGGCCAAGGGCGCAACGGCTTACATTACGCTGGAACCTTGCAACCACCAAGGCCGAACTGCGCCGTGCACTAAAGCGCTAATCGCCGCCGGCGTGCGCGAGGTGTTTGTTGCGATGCAAGATCCAAATCCACTCGTTGTTGGCAGTGGCAGCGCTACCTTGCAAGAGGCCGGCATTGGTGTACACCTCGGTTTGCTGGAACAGGAAGCGTTCGCACTGAATCCGGGATATATAAAGCGGATGCGCAGTGGACAGCCGCGCGTTACCTGTAAACTAGCGATGAGCCTGGACGGTCGCACGGCGATGGCCAGCGGTGAAAGCCGATGGATTACAGGTTCGGCGGCACGCGCCGATGTGCAACGCTTGCGCGCACAGAGTTGTGCGGTTTTGTCGGGTGTGAATACTGTGCTGGCCGATAATCCCGCGTTTACCGTGCGCGTCGACGCTTGGCAAGGGGAGACATTCTCCGGCCTTGGCGAACGCCAGCCGCTGCGCGTGATTGTCGATACGCAATTACGCACGCCAAAAAATACTAAGTTGCTGAACAGACCCGGTAACACAGTTATCGTGACCTGCAACTCAGAAGAGGACGCTGCACAAGGGTTTGCCCAGACTACCGAAATTGTTCGTCAGCCTGGCGAGCGGATAGACCTCACCGCCGTGTTAGCGATGCTGGCGCAGCGCGAATGCAACGAAGGATTATTGGAATGCGGGCCCACCCTGGCCGGAGCGATGCTGCAAGCCGAACTCATTGATGAATTGGTAATTTATATGGCGCCAACCTTGTTGGGCAGCCAGGCCAACCCACTATTTGTTTTACCTTTGCAAACAATGGCCAATCAGCATTCGCTGGTCATAAGCGACATCCGCGCGGTGGGGCAAGATTGGCGCATCAGCGCGCGGCCGAGGAGTAACGAATAGGCTATGTTTACCGGTATTATTCAAGCCGTTGGCTCGGTCAAGCAACTGCAAAAGCAGGGTGGCGACGTGCTTTTGCAAATCACTTGCGCCGCATTCGATTTCGAACAGATTGCGTTAGGCGACAGCATCGCCGTCAACGGCGTCTGCCTAACCGTGGTGAAGAAAAGCGCCGATGGTTTTGCAGCCGATGTGTCGGTTGAAAC
>JBPCXM010000226.1:0-16580 GCA_051008535.1 Pseudomonadales bacterium
GCGGCGGGTCTGTGCGCCCACATTGTATTGCGATAAAATGCGTCCAGTCGTTAACAACAGGGGATATTTGCGTGAGGCACGCTCCGTGGTCGGAATATATTCGGTAATCGCAAACTTACCCAGCGCCCCGACAAAATCGGTTTCGTGCATGATGGGGGTGCCGTCGGGATGATCTACATTACACGGCCATTGTATGCTCCCCAGTTCGTCGAGTTTAGCGTAGCTGACGCCATTAAACGTGGGCGTTAACCTAGCGATCTCGTCCATAATCTCCGATGGATGTGCGTAGTCCATGGGGTACCCCAGAGCGTTACAAAGGTCTACTGTAACCTCCCAATCTGCCTTGCCACACAATGGGGTGACCACTTTGCGCACGCGGTTGATGCGCCGTTCCGCATTGGTAAATGTGCCATCTTTCTCCAGGAACGACGCACCGGGTAAAAATACGTGCGCAAATTTTGCCGTCTCGTTCAGGAATATATCCTGTACGATCAAACAATCCAGTGATCGCAACGCGCTCTCAACGTGTTGCGTGTTGGGGTCCGATTGGGCGATATCCTCGCCCTGACAATACAGGCCTTTAAAAGAGCCACTCACGGCCGCATCAAACATATTAGGAATACGCAGGCCGGGCCGATGATCAAGCGTGGTTTGCCATTCCGCCTCAAACAACTGTCGTGTTGCATCGTCTGACACATGCCGATAACCAGGCAATTCATGTGGGAACGAACCCATATCGCAGGAACCTTGCACGTTGTTTTGGCCGCGCAGTGGGTTAACGCCTACCCCTTCTCTACCCAGGTTACCTGTGGCTAGCGCGAGGTTGGCGATGCCCATCACCGTGGTAGAGCCTTGGCTGTGTTCAGTCACGCCCAGCCCATAATAAATCGCGGCATTCGGCGCAGCCGCAAACAAGCGAGCGGCAGCACGCAAGTCGGCGGCTGCAATACCGGTAATTGGCTCGGAGCTTTCCGGTGAAAATCGTTCTTCGGCAATAAACGCACGCCAACTGTCAAAACTGTCGCCAGTACATCGCTCAGCAACAAACGCCTCATCCAGCAAGTTATCAGTCACGGCAACGTGTGCCATCGCGTTAATAAAAGCAACGTTAGTGCCGGGTCGTACCGGCAAATGGTAGGCCGCTTGAATATGTGGCGTTTTAACCAATTCAATCGCTCTTGGGTCGGCAACAATAAGCTGCGCACCCTCGCGCAGCCGGCGCTTAAGTTGCGAGGCAAACACCGGATGCGCTTGCGTGGGATTTGCACCCATCACCAGTATTACATCTGCCTGCATGACCGAGTCGAAGGTTTGCGTACCGGCGGATTCGCCCAGTGTTGCTTTCAAACCAAAGCCGGTGGGCGAATGGCAAACACGCGCACAAGTATCCACGTTGTTGCTGCGAAACGCGGCGCGCACCATTTTTTGTACCAGGTAAGTCTCTTCGTTGGTGCAGCGTGAGGACGTAATGCCGCCAACGCTATCAACACCATATTTTTCTTGTATGCCTCGCAGTTTCGCGGCCGAAAAGCTGATCGCCTCTTCCCATCCGACTTCACGCCATTGTTCATCTATCGTCTCTCGAATCATGGGTTTGGTAATGCGGTCTTGGTGGGTCGCATAGCCGAACGCGAAGCGCCCCTTCACGCAGGAATGACCATGATTGGCATGCCCCCCCTTGTATGGCACCATGCGCACTAGCTGGTCGCCACGCATTTCCGCTTTAAAGGAACAGCCGACACCACAATAGGCGCAGGTGGTAACGACTGCTCGTTCCGGTTGACCGATCGCAATGATCTGTTTCTCCATCAATGTCGATGTGGGACAGGCTTGTATGCAAGCACCGCAGGAAACACAGTCGGAATCCATAAACGGTTGGTCCTGCCCGGCCGCCACTTTGGAGTCAAAGCCACGACCGTCAATAGTCAGCGCCAAGGTACCTTGCACTTCGTCGCAAGCGCGCACGCAGCGTGAACAGACTATGCATTTGGTGGGATCGAAGCTAAAATAAGGATTAGACTCGTCTTTCTCTGCGACCAGATGATTCTCGCCGGCAAAGCCGTAGCGCACCTCGCGCAGGCCTACTGCACCTGCCATATCTTGCAGCTCACAATTTCCGTTAGCGGGGCAAGTCAGACAATCAAGCGGGTGGTCTGAGATATATAACTCCATCACGTTACGCCGCAACTTTTCGACCGCGGAGGTTTGGGTTTTCACCACCATGCCTTCGGTAACGGGCGTGGTGCAGGCGGCAGGCATGCCACGCATACCTTCAATTTCCACCACGCACAAGCGGCACGAGCCAAAGGCTTCGAGGTTATCTGACGCGCATAATTTCGGGATGCTAATGCCCGCCTCGGCAGCGGCTCTCAATACCGAGGTGCCTGCTGGCACTGTGATGCTATTACCGTCAACATCCAGGGTCACTGCAACCTCAGATTCACGCGCCGGTGTGCCGAAATCTCTTTCCCAGATTTCAACTTGTGGATCAAAATACTTAAGCATTTGTGTTTACCTCCACTTTAACCGCTTCGCCGTCAAAGTCTTGTGGGAAATGTTGTAGCGCGCTTCTCACCGGAATCGGCGTCAGGCCTCCCATGGCGCACAGCGAACCGTCGATCATGGTATCGCACAAGTCTTCCAGTACGATCAGGTTGGCTTGCCGATTATCGTTGCGCCGAATTTTCTCAATGGTCTCAACGCCGCGCACTGAGCCAATTCGGCACGGTGTGCATTTGCCGCAGGATTCTATGGCGCAGAACTGCATGGCAAATTGCGCTTGCTGCGCCATGTCGACACTGTCGTCAAACACCACCACACCGCCATGTCCTAACATAGCGTCAATTGCGGCAAACGCTTCGTAGTCCAGCGGCGTATCCCATTGCGATTCTGGCAAGTAAGCGCCTAGCGGCCCACCTACTTGCACCGCGCGCGCCGGCTTACCGCTGCTCGTACCAGCGCCAAAGTTTTCCATCAACTCGCGCAAGGTGATACCAAAACCAAGTTCTACCAAACCGCCATGGAGAACGTTACCGGCCAATTGAATCGTCAACGTACCCAGGGATCTCCCTAGACCAAAGTTTTTGTAATGGTCGGCGCCCTTGCTGAATATGACCGGCACCGACGCCAGAGAAATGACATTGTTAACCACTGTGGGCTGGCCAAACAGCCCTTCTAGCGCTGGTAGCGGCGGCTTGAAGCGCACCATGCCGCGCTTGCCTTCCAGACTTTCGAGCATGGAGGTTTCCTCGCCGCAAATATACGCGCCAGCACCCATGCGCAACTCCAATTCGAAACATTTACCGCTGCCAGAAATATTGCTGCCGAGATAGCCCGCATCGTACGCAATTTCGATCGCGGATTGCAGCATTTTTTGCGCGTGTGGGTATTCTGAGCGCAGGTAGATATAGCCTTGTGTAGCGCCGACTCCAAGCCCAGCGACAATCATGCCTTCGATCAAGGTAAAAGGATCACCTTCCATCAGCATGCGGTCGGCAAAAGTACCCGAGTCGCCTTCATCTGCATTGCAAGCAATATATTTATGGTCCGATGTTTTCCCCGTAGCATCCAAAACTGTCTGCCACTTGATACCCGTGGGAAAAGCCGCGCCGCCACGGCCACGAAGACCCGAGGTTTTTACCTCATCGACAATCTCTTGTTGGCTCATGCTTAGTGCGCGCCGCAAACCAGTAAAACCGTCGTGGTTTTGGTAATCGATCAATGAAAGCGGGTCGATAACACCGCAGCGGGCAAAGGTCAAACGTTGTTGCGCCTTAAAGTATGGAATATCTTCCGTTCTACCATGATAAAGAGGATGCTGTTCGCTACCTTGCAACAATCCAGACTCGAACAGCTCTTGTACGTCTTGCTCTGCAACCGGTCCGTACGCCACCCTCCCCTCGCCAGTTTCGACTTCTACCAAAGGTTCCAACCAACTCATGCCGCGCGAGCCGTTGCGCACTAACTCTATTTCTACGACGCGTTTGCCGGCTTCCGCAGCTATGGCCTGTGCAACCGCGTCGGCGCCAACGGATAATGCCGATGCATCGCCTGGTATATAAAGTTTGACCGCAGTCGCTTCACTATCGCTCACTGCTCGCCTCCGTCTGCACCAGCCATTTTTTCGAACAAGCCAGATAATTTTTTCTCGTTGACGCGGCCATGCAACACGCCGTCAATTGTGACTGATGGTGCGCAAGCACAATTACCCAAGCAATAAACCGGCTCCAGCTCGACCCGACCATCCGCAGTGGTCTGGTCAAATTCGATACCCAGTTGTTGATGTGCAAGTGTTTCTAAATCGCGAGCACCCATGGACTGACAAGCTTCAGCACGGCAGATTTGCACATGGTGACGCGCTGGCGCTGTGGTCTTTATGTGGTGGTAAAAACTGATCACACCGTGAACTTCGGCGCGCGATAGGTTCAGGCCGTCGGCGATGCCCGCCACCCATTCCGGTGGCACGTAACCAAGTTGTGCTTGAATGTCTAGTAACAGCGGCAGCAATGCGCCCGGGCGCTCGCGGTGGCGCTGTACAATTTGCTCCAGATTTATGTCGGTCTGTGGGTTTGCTTGGCTCATAGCCATGGTCCAATGATCGATGTATTTATCGGGCCCATAATAGACCTTGTTTTCGTGTTACACAATTGAGGGTCAGAATCTGAAATGTGCGTAAATGCGGTCTGTGCGGGCATCGAAAATATGCGCCGCAGCTTGACCATTATGATGATGAAAAATGCAGTCTCAGCGATAGCATTCGAAAAACCATCACGGTAAGCTGGCTACCTTGAATATTCAACAAAAGCATTACGACGTCAACATATATCATGCAGCCAATCGTCTACCAAAACTCAATCGAAAGCATCGGCAATACACCCATGTTAAAGGTCTCGCGCATAGACACAGGTCCGTGCGAACTGTATCTAAAGCTGGAGAACCAGAACCCCGGCGGCTCGATCAAAGACCGCATTGGCAAATCCATGATTGAAGCGGCAATTGCAGACGGCAAGCTAAAACCCGGTGGTACGCTGATCGAAGCAACCGCCGGCAATACTGGCCTCGGCCTCGCCTTGGTTGCGTCGCAACTGGGTTACCCGTTGATTCTGATTGTACCCGACAAAATGGCGCAGGAAAAAATCTACCATTTGAAAGCACTCGGTACCGATGTGCGACTGACCCGCTCCGATGTAGGCAAGGGACACCCTGAATATTATCAGGATGTTGCCGAACGGCTGGCGCGGGAAATTCCAAACTCTTTTTATGTGAACCAGTTCGACAATCCAGCCAACCCGCTGGCACATGAGAACGGCACTGGCCCGGAGATCTGGGAACAAATGGGGGGCCGCCTCGACGCCATGGTCTGTGGGGTTGGCTCGGGCGGCACCTTGACTGGACTAGGACGTTTTTTCAAAAGCGTAGCACCGGACCTGGAAATGGTACTGGCCGACCCGGAAGGCTCGATTCTCGCGGAATATATTCGCACCGGAGAAATCAGCAACGAAGTTGGCTCATGGTTGGTGGAAGGTATTGGCGAAGATTTTATCCCTCCGGTCTCCGATTTATCCTACACCCGCCACGCCTATACTGTGAGCGATGCCGACGCGTTCACAGCAGCGCGCGAGCTGCTTAACAAAGAAGGAATTATTGCGGGCTCTTCCTCAGGCACGTTGTTAGCTGCTGCGCTGCGTTACTGCCGCGAACAAACAGAGCCCAAACGGGTGGCTACCTTTGTTTGCGATAGTGGTAATAAATATTTGTCGAAACTCTACAACGATTTCTGGATGCGTGACCAGGGCTTTATTGAGCGCAATGAATTTGGTGATTTGCGCGATGTGATATCGCGGCCGCACAACCACCGCGACACGGTTATTGCAGTGCCGAATGACACACTGTTGTCGGTGCTCAACCGCATGAAGCTTTATGATATTTCGCAGCTACCTGTAATGGATGAACAAGGCTCGGTGATAGGTCTGGTCGATGAGTCTGATATTCTCTACTCGGTGGTCGACAACGCTGCGAAATTTTCCGCGCCGGTAGAAACGGTGATGACGAAAAAGCTGCAGACGCTCGCCTATCAACAACCGATAAGCGATTTGGTGCCGTTGTTTCAACAAAACATGGTTGCCATTATTACAGACGGCGATAGTTTTCTGGGTCTGATTACGCGCATCGATTTATTGAACTACCTACGCCGCAAAGTGAATAAGTGACAGGACACCAATGAGCAAAAATTCCAGTAAGAAATACGCTTTCGACACGCGCACGATTCACGCTGGCCAGTTGCCGGACCCTTCGACCGGCGCCATCATGCCACCTATCTACGCCACATCAACTTACGTGCAACAAAGCCCAGGCGTGCATCAGGGCTATGAATACAGCCGCTCGCAAAACCCGACGCGTATGGCATATGAACGCTGCATCGCCGATCTTGAGGGTGGCACGCAAGGTTTTGCGTTTGCTTCCGGCATGGCGGCGCTGGCAACGCTGCTTGACATGTTTGCGCCGGGTGACCATGTCATCGCGATGGACGACCTTTATGGCGGTTCTTACCGCTTGTTCGAAAACGTGCGGCGAGAGTCCCAAGGTCTGGAATTTTCCTTTGTGGATTTGTCAGACCCGAAACAGCTCGAAGCGGCTATCACAGATAAAACGCGTATTATATGGGTGGAAAGCCCTACCAACCCTTTGCTCAAACTGAGCGACCTTGAGGCGCTGGCGCGTGTCGCGCGCAAGCACGGCATCATGTGCTGTTGCGATAATACTTTCGCCACGCCCTGGATACAGCGCCCACTGGAGCTGGGTTGCGATATTGTGATGCACTCTGCCACCAAATATCTGAATGGCCACAGTGATATGGTGGGCGGAGTACTAGTTGTAGGCGACAACGCCGAACTGGCCGAGCGGCTCGCCTATTTGCAAAATGCGGTTGGCGCAGTACAAGGGCCGTTCGATAGCTTCTTGGCATTGCGCGGACTAAAAACGCTCGCCTTGCGTATGCAGCGCCACTGCGAAAGCGCGCGACAGATTGCCGAATATCTGGCGATTCATTCGGCGGTAGAAAAAGTGTACTACCCAGCGCTCACCAGCCACCCGCAACACGAATTATCGAAGCGCCAAATGAATGCGCCAGGGGGCATGGTTACGGCAGTACTAAAAGGTGGGCTCCAAGCAGCGACTTCGTTCCTGGAACGGGTAGAAATTTTTGCGCTGGCAGAGAGTTTGGGCGGGGTCGAAAGCCTAATCGAACACCCCGCCATTATGACTCATGCATCCATACCTGCCGCAAATCGCACCGCCTTGGGTATAGACGACGGTCTGGTACGGTTGTCGGTAGGTATTGAGGATGTTGATGATTTGACCGCCGACCTGGAGCAGGCGTTAAAGTATACCTAACGCGTAGCCTTAACTAGCCACAAACACCACAGTCTTATTGCCGTCGAGAAAAACGCGCTCCTCGATATGGTACCGTACCGCCTTCGATAAGGCCTTGCTTTCGTTATCACGCCCAACTCGTACCAATTGATCGGGTGTATACCCGTGATCAACCCGCGTCAGTACTTGTTCGATAATTGGACCTTCATCAAGATCGGCAGTGACATAGTGCGCCGTTGCGCCAATCACTTTTACGCCACGGTCATATGCCTGGTGATAGGGTTTAGCACCCTTAAATCCCGGCAGAAAAGAGTGGTGTATATTGATACAACGCCCCAATAAATGTGACGTCAAATTGTCGGAAAGGATTTGCATATAGCGCGCCAGCACGACTAACTCGGTGCCCGTCTCATTAATGATTTCCTGTAAGCGTTCCTCTTGCGCAGGCTTATTATCCTTGTTTACTGGCAAGTGAATAAAACGAATACCCTCGCGCTCGGCCATGGGGCGGAGCTCGAGATGATTCGACACAACGGCGGTGATATCCATTGGTAGTTCGCCTTTGCTGCGGCGATATAGAAGATCGGCTAGACAATGATCGAACTTCGACACCATTATCAGAACTTTAGTCGGCACGCTCGGGTCGCGAACTTCCCAATGCATATCGTACTTTCCCGCAACATCGGCAAACGTTCCGCGTATTTCATCGATAGCCGGCGACTTTTCCTGACAGCGAAATACTGCGCGCATAAAAAACTTGTTGGTTGATTCATCATCGAATTGCTCGAGCGCGCAAATATAACAATCGCGGTCGGCAAGAAAAGTTGTCACGGCCGCAACCACGCCTGTGCGCGCCAAGCAGCTTGCGGTGAGGATGTACTTGTTATTTTTGTTGGGCATAGTGGCTATATCTCAAAATGGATTTTGGAAAACCGCATTATGTGGGCCATGGTCGCCACTGCCAAGACCAGAATAACAATGCTTTTGGTACCACGCTAAACGGCACTCGCTAGCGGCGACTTTTCTATCGCTGCAACGTACAATAACACCCGTAAAATATGTCGCCAACGTTACATTACCCTCACATGAAAATTCCAACCAGCCCGAATCATTATGCAGAACGCAGTAGAGCAATGTAAGCCTGAGGAAGTGGGGCTGTGTCACACACGGCTTGACCGCATTAGTCAACATATTGAAAGCCGTTACATCGAGCCGGCCCGTATGCCAGGCGCACTAACACTGGTGGCGAGGGGCAGACGCGTTGCCTATCTAAATTGCCAAGGCATGGCAGACGTGGAAAGGCGAAAACCCATGCAGGAAGATACACTGTTTCGCATTTATTCGATGACCAAACCGATAACTTCGGTCGCTCTGATGATGCTTTACGAGGCAGGCCATTTTCAACTGATGGACCCGGTGCACCGCTATATTCCTGAATTCCGCAAGCTGCGAGTGTATGCGTCCGGGGTATATCCCGATTTTTTAACCACCCCAACCGCCCGCCCGATGCGGATTATGGATTTGCTAACGCATACCTCCGGGCTGACCTACGGTTTTATGAACCGCAGCAATGTAGATGCGTCCTACCGCGAACTGAAACTGGATATGGATGCGCCTTCGGGTTTCACAACACGCAAGCTTGTCGAGCAGCTTTCGCAACTGCCGCTGGAATTTTCACCAGGAGAGGCTTGGAATTATTCGGTCTCCACCGACGTGCTGGGTTACCTGATCGAATTGCTCAGTGGCCAATCTCTCGCGGAGTTTTTCCAGCAGCGGATCTTTGCCCCCCTCGGCATGCACGACACGGGATTTCATGTGCCCGCGGAGAAGCAGGCACGCTTTGCAGCCTGTTACGAATATAGCCGGCCGGGCGGCTTTGGCCTTCAGGATGATCCGGCAAGCAGTGACTTCCTGTCACCACCAACATATTTCTCCGGCGGCGGTGGGCTGGTCTCAACTGCGGCGGATTATTTACGCTTTGCGCAAATGTTCCTCAACGGCGGCGAGATCGATGGTACACGCTTGTTGGGCCCACGCACTGTGGCCTATATGTGCCGCAATCATTTACCGGGTGGGAAAGACATGCCTGCGCTGGCCACTGGCTCCTTCAGCGAAGTACCTTTTGAAGGCGTAGGCTTCGGCCTTGGAGTTGCGGTTCGTGATAACGCAGCAAGCTCAGGCGTACTCAGCTCCGAAGGAGAGTTGTCATGGGGCGGTTTGGCTTCTACCCATTTCTGGATTGATCCGCACGAAGATTTGATTACGATATTTCTGACTCAGCTTATTCCTTCGAGCAGCTATAACATCCGTAATGAGCTGCGAACGTTGGTCTACGGTGCACTCATCGATTAGTTTAACTGCCTACCAAGCTGAACATCACCTTCGATGGTCGTGCGATTAATCAAACGCTTGATTCCAGGCTTGGTACCCGAGGTGCAATGCATGGCACGCCAGTTGTCCCACAGCACCATGTCGCCTTTCTGCCACTTATGCCAGTAGTGAAATTCCGGCTTGCGCGTGTGGGCAACCAATTGCCGCAGTAATTCGTCGGCTTGTTCATTATTCATGCCAGTATTTTGCGGATCAATGACCCGGTCCAAAAACTGTTCAACAATTTCCAGCACCTTGCGACCGGTCACGGGATGAGTCACCACCACCGGGTACACGGCATCGGGAAAATCGGGAAAGCCGATATCTGATGGCTTTTTCGGACTATTCGGGCCGGGCTCGTAATTGACTACATCGACAAAGCGCATGTCGCGGCGCTGCATATTAAACCGGTACGCAACTTCAATATTGGCAATTTGTTCCCTGGTTGCATCATCCAACGCGTCATATGCCTTCTCCAAGTCTCCAAAGCCGGTCAGGCCATCCTCCTCCGCAACCACCAGCGCGGTGAGCAAGGCACCATGATTTGGGCGGCCGGTATAGTGCAGGTCCATATGCCAATCCAGCCGACCGACGATTTCCTCACCGTTGTAGAACGCGGTTTGAAACTTGTCTTTGTCACCACCGTTTTCTAATACGAACAGTTCCGGGTACTCTTCTGACGTGTTCACTTTGAGCGGGTGGGTTTCAAGCGAACCGAAAATACGGCTGAACGCTATCTGTTTTTCTGGTGTGATATCCTGATCACGAAACACCAGTATCGCGTATTTATACCACAGCTCCTTCATTTCAGCCCGCTGGGCATCAGCCAGCGGCTTGTTAATATCAAAGCCGAGAACTTCGACGCCTACGTTGCTCAATGGTTTGATTTTAAAAGACGATGGGGCAGACATTGTAGGTTCCTGTTTCGAGATCGGAGTTTGCCACAAAAGAAAAATCAACAATTTTCTAGTTTTAATAACACAAAAACTCGGCACGCATAGTATAAACCGAGTTTGCAATTTATGCGCTATGCACATAACCCAGCCCTAATTCCTGCTCATACGCGCCAGCTTTCTGCCTAGATTTCCATTGAGCAACCGAAACACACTTAGATGTTTCTTGGAATAACTTAAGGCTTCTCTTAGGACTTCCGAACGATCGCTACGCTACGTTAACCATCGGTTTCCTGAGTTCCAGGACGCCATTAATCGATGCAACCATCGTCGATTCTATCCATTGATTTAGTGGTGTATGAAAAACACACTGCGCACATTCACAACAACAAATTGGAGACAAGACAATGACACAGAAACCCTGGCGATTACTCGCGAGTCTCGCCATACTCGCAACACTCTCTGCACACTCTCTGCAAGCTCAAGAAGCATCCGACGATGATGATGTACGTCCATCACCCCCTTCAATCGGTACCGATATTCCGGTGACATATTTCGGACCACCACCCTCTTCGGTAGAACCGGAACTGATCGGACCGTTTCAATTGCTCACAGCTGGCGTACTCGATGAAGAAGAAGGCACAATCACCCTGCCTTTGTACCGTGGCGAACTGAAGGAAACAGGCGAGCCTGTCTGGTACATCGTGACCGACACTACCGACGCCGATGCAGCACAGGCCTTGGGATTAAACCTTGCGTCCAAACTTGCGTTCGCAGACAACAGCCGAGGCGTCAGACCCGCTGAAACGCGCCAGGACGGCACTCTGATGTTCCATGCTGGTGCAGTCGATTTTTCACCCGAACGCGTCGTCATTCCCGGTAATGCCGAAGATGCCAGCCTGCCGGCGTTTCCACCATTGCGTTTTCAACCAGGCTCAGTCGGAGACGAGCTCTACACGCCGCTGGTGAAAATCCTCAACGCTGGTGGACACATCTACAATGCACCGATGATCGCCTATAACGTCGAGGAAGATCAGCTGGACTTCTGTAACGGTGAAGTCGATCACAGTATCGTTCATGACGACGTAGTGCGTATCTGTCCCGAACAAGAGACCGTGACGCTAAGGCTGGTCCCGGGTTTCAGCTTCGCCAAACCGGTGCTTTATTTGTCAACGGATGCCAACGATCCCTTACCTGCTGCTTTAGAAGGGGCAACCTATGCGCCAGGGCTGCGTGACGTCGCGGTCGGTCGCGATGATTCGCTGTTTAGCGCCGTCGAACGACTGTTTACGATGGTCAACGGTCCTATCAACACAGTGGAAGGACAGGTGAATCCCCAGCGACAAGGTTTATCCAGCGCGGTGTTGGGTGAAGGCGGTGCGTTGAACGTACTGGGTGGCATTCCGACAATTGCAACCGACTACAGCCCGCTATGGGATCTCAATGTCGGTGAGTGGACTCAGGTGGCGATTGATCGCAACTACCGTTCTCGTGTAACCGAGGAGTTTCAGATTCTTGGTTTGGTTGAACGTGGCTTTATCACGGCACCCGGCGGCGGCACCTACGGGTCGTCCGGATTTATCGTCAACTGCCCGAGTGTTCACCGCTTTCTATAGCGGCGCCATCACCCTAATTTTAATGAGGTTTCATCATGAACTTACAAACTCTGCAACGAACATCCGTACTGTTGCTCTCAATGGCAGTAATGGCCTGTGACGACAATGACAACGACTCAAACGCAGTTGTTGATAGCGCTGACACAACCGTACAATCTTCATCGCCCGCAACGCCGGCGCTACAACAAGCATTAGCGGGCGGTCAGTTGGCGCAGGACATTGCCGATAGAACGGCCGCTACCACGAATGCGCTTAATGGCATTGTGCCAGGCAGCCCCAGCGCGCTGGCGCCGGGTGAAGCGGACGACGACGACTTTGCGCCGGCACCGCCTTCCATCGGGTCCGATATTCCAGTCACCTACTTTGGCCCATCACCAACAACGATAAATCGCAATCTGGTCGGACCGCTGCAACTGTTGACGGCAGGCACTGTCGATCTTGAAGCGACACCAACGACGACTGTGACGCTACCTTTGTATGAAGGGAAACTGGCCTCCGGCGGACCCCAAGACGGCGCGACCATCTGGTATGTCGTGACCGACACATCGGACGAGGCCAACGCGGCGGCGCTGGGGCTGAATTTCAGCGCTAAACTGTTGTTCGCTGATCTGCCAGAAGAGATGTCAACTCGTTTGATGTCATCCACGGTTAGGCACGCCTATTACGACGAAGACGGCATCTTAATCTACTCAGGCGGCCCAGTGGACTTCTCTCCCGTCAGGTCGGTATCGCCTGGTTCGACTGACACTAGCGGAACTAACAATCTGCTGGACACCCTCGGATTTCAACCCGGAGCGATCGGTGCCAACAATGGCGACCCTGACGGCTTCTACAGCCCACTGGTACAAATCAGCAACGCCGGTGATCATGTCTATAACGCGCCGATGGTCTCGTTTGGTTCGACGGCGAGCCAGCTAAGCGATTACTGCGATGGCATATCAGAAGATGAAGAAGAGTACGCACGGACAAGACTGCAT
Source organism: Pseudomonadales bacterium (assembly GCA_051008535.1). Lineage (GTDB taxonomy): Bacteria > Pseudomonadota > Gammaproteobacteria > Pseudomonadales > JAUIET01 > JBBKXJ01. The sequence goes on from JBPCXM010000226.1 coordinate 13,228, forward strand.
GACAGTGTGGTCGCTATTTGCCCGGGAGAGGACGGTGAGCCGGGTACGGTCACAATGGAACTTGTCAATGGCTTCAGCTTCGGTCGTCCGGTGCTGTATATGTCTACCGACACTTCAGCCGACATCGCTGCGGCACTGGAAGGCGCTATCTTCGCACCTGCACTGAGCAATATTCCAGTGGGACGTGACGATTCGCTGTTCAGCTCTATCGAACGCATCTTTGGCTGGACCAACGGCCCGACCAATGACTTCGATGAAGCCAATCCGCAACGGCAGGGCTTTAACAGCGCCATCACCGACGGCGGTGGACCACTGAACGTGTTAGGCGGCATCCCGACGATTGCGACCGACTACAGCCCACTGTGGGATTTGAACCTCGGTGAGTGGACGCAGGAAGCGATCGATAACGGCTACCGTTCGCGACTAACCGAAGAGTTTGCCATACTCGGTATGGTAGAGCGGGGCTTTCTGACTGGACCCGGCGGCACGCCGTACGGATCCAGCGGAATCATCATTAACTGCCCTATCGTTCAGCGCTTACTGTAAACGAAACAGAGGGGCATCGTTCGATGCCTCTCTGCTCCCCCACCTCTCGTTCTCAAACCGTATCAGTTAAGTATTGACGGATCTTCACGTAACTCACGTCTCGCCATCGCTTCCCATTGAAATGGAAACCCATTAGCGTCGGTGATGCCAATTTTGTCGACCTGTTCCGCACTAAACGGCACGCCACCACCCGCCAACTCCACTTCATACGCACGCCGGCTGCGCCACTCCAGTGTAATCACTCTAAGATGGGCTTGTCGCAAGTCTTTGCCGACCACCAACGCACCATGATTCGCCAATAGCGCCCACTTCGCATCACCTAATGCCTTCGCAGCCGCCAGGGTCGCGTTTCCATCTTCGAACGTGCCTTCGTATTCGTTGTACAGTGGTAAATCGCCCGGCACATGCGCGCCTGTTTGATCATAGATTGGCGGCACACGATGTATATTGGCCCATATACCGCTCCAGTGCGCATGGTTGTGAATCACGACGTTGATGTCTGGCCGCAAGTTATGTAGCTGCAAATGTAAACCAATAGCAGGAGATACATTCCAGTCGCTGTCGAGATTGTTGCCCTCTTCATCAAGGGTAATAATATCGCTGGCCGTTAACTCGTCCCAAGCCAGTTCCCAGGGGTTACAAAGTATTCTACCGTTGTCCTGGCGCAATGTGATATGACCAGCGATATGTTCGTTCCAACCCTCTTTGAACAGCATGCGGCACATCAGAGCTACCTGGGCCTTGTCGCTCAGAGGCGGCAGCAATTCGCGCTTGCCAGGTTTAGGGGCAAAACGTTTCAGCACTGCTTCGTTGACACCGTCATATTTGTTCATCGATTTGACTCATTAGGAAGATAAGATATGTAAATTACCGCGAGCCGACTAAACAGTCGCTTCCACATCAGCCAACGTAAAAGCGTCGCCGATCACTTCCTTGCCATCAAGGTTCATCAGTTTCCTGCCAGCCGCATGGACGATATCGCGGCTGTAGCCAACTTGCCCCACATGGCTGCCGCTGCACAGTTCTACTGCGGCCTCGGCCATCATTTCCACCGGCTCTACCATATCCGGTCTGCGGCGCGCGATATCACGTACGTATTCTGCACCTGGCGTTAACACAATGTAAGAGGGACCCATCGCATTGATATAAACACCATCGTCTACCAGTTCATGCGCCAATGCCTCTGTGTAGCGGTTCAAAGCAGACTTGGTAGCACCATAGGCGCCAATTACAAAGTTAGCTGTTTTCGAGTCGGGATATGGGGGCGCTTCTTGTATCGCCGTTCGGCTACTAATGTTTAACACCCAACCGGCCCCTTTCGCACGCATCGCAGGCAAAGCCTGCTGGGTCAATTCAACGGGCACGTTCACATTCAAGTCATACATGAAATTGCGCTCGGCGCTGGTGACCTCGCTGGGCAGTTTCATCTTGCTGCAAGCGGCATTGTTAACGAGAATATCGAAGGTACCGAAGAACTGGCTGGCGCGGGATAGCAAATCAGTTCTTGCCTCGACTTCGCTCAAATCACAGGCGAGCGCTGCGGCTTTACCACCCGCCGCTTCAATCTCAGCAACGGTAGCTTCCAGCGTACCCGACAGATCACCGTGGGAACCCATGCGCGAAGCGCAGACGACAACAGCAGCTCCCTCTGCGGCAAAACGCTGTGCGATGGCCTTGCCAATTCCACGACTGGCCCCGGTAATAAACGCTACTTTATTAGCGAGTGCGTTCATCTATTTGCTCCTGATTAAGACGATTGTAAGTGTTGATTTCATGGATGGTACGCCTCAATAACCCAAGCGATAAATTTCATCAGAAACCCACATAACAGAATGAGGGCGATCAACAAATTTGTCTTCGTCTTCGCCGGGGTCGCCGGCTTCTATGCCCTGGCTTATACCTTCCAAAAACTTTTCCATCGTATCGATATGCAACTCGGATACGCTGTCAACCTGCGAGACTCCAAAGCCCGCCGCTTGCGCAATCGCCTTGCTTGCCGCTTGATCAATATGAAATTGCACATAGCCTTCTATGCCTTTAGTACCTAAACCGAAAGCCGAGTGTATGTCTTCGTAGCGCTGCAAATAGTCGGTATTACTAAAATCGGCACGCCGGCGCATGCAGTATTGGAAGCGAATAGCTGTCGGGTCGGCTGCGACAAACACTATATCGACCCCCGCTTGAATGGCGCTTAGATCGGCATGGATAAAAACATCAAGTTTATTTAGCAAACCTTTAACCGCCTTTTCGAAGCGGACGAACGCATCCGTGGCGCTAGTTTTGACTTCGAGGCTGGCATCGAATGCCACGGGTAAAGGCCGCGCATCGCCAGTTGCCCGCATAGGATCATCGTCGTGGGCGAGCATCACGGTTGCTTTCGCGTCAGCAAGGTCGAGTGTCGATATCAATTCATTAGCTAGTTCTTGGAGATGTGTCACCAGCGCAGATTTCTGGCAGTTCTTGGCGACTAAATGTAACAGTAATTTATTCATTACGGTTTGCCAACAGGATGCGGCACTTTAGTCAAATGCCGACACATGCTCCAGCCCGTTGATCATCGCCGTCCCCTTGCTCATTGCTTCGATCGCCGCAGCCCGGTCAGCAATAAATGTCGGCGAAAATCTGGCCCTATTGCTTTCGCCAGCTATCCATATCGGACCTTTTCCCATATGACATAAACCCTCGTAAGCAACATCGCCACACGCCATTGCGCCGCCGTCTTTATGGCCTGGATCCAGTTTTGAGAAGTCGACATTGGCATGGCTTGGTGTCTTGGTCGCACCGACCACCAGGCACAGTACATCGAC
>JBPCXM010000227.1:0-4089 GCA_051008535.1 Pseudomonadales bacterium
TCTTCCATTTCCAGGTCGCGAGCGATGACCCGCTGTTTCTTTGCCCTTTCAACCATTGCCAGCCCTGTCGTCAATGCAACCTTATAGATGTAGGAGGGCGGATTATCCATTTTTATCCCACGCTGGACAGTTTTCCAGATTGCGATATGGACTTCTTGAGTTACGTCGGGAATCAATGACTCGTAACGCTGCATGCACACGCGGCGTACTGCGGCCCCGATAAGCGCCGAGTTTTTATCGATGAGGTCCTCGAATTCAGTCTGCTCGGAAGACATGAGAGTCGGCCGAATGATCAGCTAAGTATGACAAGAATGAAAGCCGTTTTCGCGAATGTCAACAGGTAACAAGCCGGCGTTTGCTCTGCTCTTCATCCTACTGGCCGAGAACTTATGCTTTTTTTCTTAAAAATGGGAAAGAAACCTCAAAACGACCCTCCTCATAAAGTGGAACATTTAAATACAACCGTAAGGGAGGACGAAAAGATGTTCAAGAGGATCAGACGACTGCAAATTATTTCGCCGACCCTTGTCTTTGTCACGACGATTGCACACTCGACACCTTTAGAAGAGTCGTTGTTTCTCGCTGTTCATAGTGGTCATTCCGGAGCTGCGGAGATCGTCGACGCAAACTATAGCGCCGGCGAGCGAATCACTAGAACGGCTATTGAGTTCGCCACGAGCGCACGCTACTGGCCATCTGGTCGGCTGGAATTACGTAACAATCTGTGTGTGGTGCAGATTATGCGGGGCGATAAAGAAAACGCTGGCAAGACCTGCAATCGCGCCGTGACACAAGCGAAGAGCTTGCAGCCAAAGTATCGGCAGACTCGATACAAACTGCGTTCTGTCAGGGCGATCGCTTTTTCCAATCGTGGGGTTTTACGTGTGCTGAACAGTGATACGAAAGGGGCCAAAGCAGACTTCAACGCCGCCCTTCGTTTGCGTCCAGCGCTGGAGCATGCGACCCGGAACCTCAATGCAATGCGTGGAGAGAATCGTCATCGGAGCGTGGCGCAGATCAATGTGATGACGGCAAAGTCGAGCTAAACATGGGGAAACTTTATGAAACGACGCGCATTTTGCAGAGCAACTGCAGCCGCTGCAGTTGCGGCTACGCTGCCACTAAGCCGTACCGTTGCCGCGCAAGAGGTGGTACTCAAAGATATTCCATCCGACATTCGCGCCGTCACTTCCAGTGGCGATGAGACGTCGATAGAGCGTGTGGCGGTGAAGGATCTCAAGGAGAGTCTTCGGGGAGCATTGTTGATGCCCGGTAATGTCGAATACGACCACGCTCGTTCAGTATGGAACGGGATGATTGACAAGCGACCGGCGCTGATCGCCCGCTGCGAAGGCGCCGTGGATGCTGCCAGCGCGTTGACGTTCGCACGGGAACGCAACTTGCTGGTCGCCGTGCGTGGTGGTGGCCACAGCATCTCCGGAAAAGCCGTCTGCGAGGGCGGACTGATGATAGATATGTCGAACATGAATTCGGTTCGCATCGATCAAGCCTCGCGAACTGCTCGCGCCGATGGCGGCTGTCTTGAGAGTCACATCGACCGGGAGGCAGCGCATTTAGGCCTTGTGACAACGGGTGGTATCGTCTCGCACACCGGCGCCGCCGGTCTCACCCTCGGTGGCGGTTTTGGACGCCTTTGTAGGCGCTATGGTATGGCCTGCGATAACCTCATAGGCGCCGATATCGTGACCGTGGACGGGAAATTTCGTCATGTCAGCGACGACGAGAACGCCGACCTTATGTGGGCGTTGAGGGGCGGCGGTGGCAATTTCGGGGTTGTCACGGCGTTGGAATTCCGATTACATCCCATGCAGCGGACCGTGTTAGCCGGTGATATTAGCTTTGCCTGGAAGGATGCACGCGATGTGCTCACGTTTTACGCCGAACACGGGTCCGACATGCCCGACGAGCTCAATCTTAATGTGATCTTGGTGTCCTCACCCGATATCGGTCCTGTCGTTTCCTTCGAAGCTGTGTGGAGTGGTGATGCTGTTAAAGGCGATGCTACGCTCGCCGCATTGCGTAAAGTTGCCAAACCGATTGTCGACACCGTTGCACCTGCGAGTTACCCGAAGTTTCAGACACGGTCTGACAACAGCAATCGGCATGGTGCTCGATCATATATGAAGTCTGGTTTCGTTAGTGACTTCACGCCTGCACTCGTGGATGAGGTGATTGACGCCTACAGGCCAAGTCCAATCTTTGCTATTTTTTTCATGCAGTCAGGCGGTGCCGTCAACAGGGTTTCACCTGAATCAACGGCTTTTCCGCACCGGTCGGCACACAGCAATATGATGGTTTGGAACCAGTGGCTTGATAGGGAATCGCCCGCTGAGCGCGGCCAGCGTATTGCCGAAGTGCGAACCGTCTGGTCACGCCTAGCCAAATATACTCACGGTTACTACGTGAATCTGAATGATGAGAATGAAGAGAGAACGCATGCTAACTACGGCGCCAACTATGCGCGGCTCGTCAAAGTTAAAAACCAGTACGACCCGGTAAATTTGTTGCACCAAAATGCAAATGTCCGGCCCACGGCATGACAATCGGGAAAACTGTTGTCACAATAGCGAACTTTCGAGCGTCGGCAATCGCCTGCGCTACGTAAATCTTCTGGCGACATCGTGAAGTGGATCAGAAGTACTCCATACACGGGCCAGTATCAAAGCGCCCTGAACCGCGCCAATAAGAGCAAGCGCCTTCTTTTGAGCATCGTTAGCACCGGTCCCATCACGCAGAAACACATCCGAGATCACACTGACCCAACTCTCCAAGGCAGCCTGTCCAGCTTTCACCAGCGCAGGGGAATCGGGTGTCGTTTCCAGCATGGTTGTCGCAATGGGACATCCAGACCGGTAACCCGACTCTTCCATCCAATGGGCCATTGTGTCGCAGTAACCTTTAACGAATGTTCGCGAACTTCGTTTTGTCTGTGATAGGTCCTCGAGCATCTGTCTAATCATTGATCCAGCCAAGCCAACAGCCGCTACCGCAAGCTCCTCTTTACCACCAGGAAAGTAGTGGTAAAGAGAGCCTTTCGGGGCCCCACTTTCAGAAAGGATTTGGTTAAGCCCTGTCGACGCATAACCTTGTCGCCGAAACAGTCGCATCGCCGTTCGGACCAGAGATTCCTTATGTATGGGTACTGCTGACATACTAACTTCCGCTGCTTGACCTCTTTTAGACCAGTCTATATAATGAATTTAATTATGGCAATTGGTCTATATCAATGAACGGTGTAAAGCTAGAAATGCGGGAAGGGGTCGCTTGGATCACGATTGACGACGGCAAAGTCAACGCGTTGGGAGTGGACAAGTTTGCAGCAATCACGACTCATCTCGCTGAGGCAGAGCGGAACCACGCGCAGGTTGTCCTCAAGGGACGACCTGGGATCTTTTCTGCTGGTTTTGACCTCAAGGCCTTGGGAGGCAATCGAGATCAGCAGGTCGAACTGTTGTCGGCCGGGATGGATTTGATCCTGGCTTTTTTGCGACATCCCCATCCAATCACCTGTTTGTGCACTGGCCATGCATATCCCATGGGCGCCTTTTTGATGCTCTGTTCTGACTATCGCATCGGCGTTGAAGGGAACTGGAAAATTGGCATGAATGAGGTGGCAATCGGGATCACGGTTCCACCGTTCGCGTTGGCATTGGCAAACCACCGATTGACGCGGCCCGGTGTCGCCCGTGTGGGGACGGCTGCCATGATGAACCCTGGGCGTGCAATGGAATATGGCTACCTTGATGAGGTTGTGGCTGAGACGCAGCTAGATACGGTTGTGCAAAAAGTGTTAGCTGAATTTGCAACGCTCGACCTGCCGAGCTATATCGCAACAAAACAGGCCATGAATAAGCAGGTCATCACAGAAGTCATCGCATCAAAATCTATGTTTGCTCAATAGCGACTGCAGTCCAGTTTGGTCGCGGAGCGCGGCAACGAATATGCGGTAGTCAGACTACTTCATGCTTGCGGCCGTTTAGAGATGTCGCAAACGTTCAATTAACTTCTGCAAAAAAAGTGGTGTAAGCCACGGGTTTTGAAAGAGTAGGGCGCTTCCCGGTGTTGGAC
>JBPCXM010000228.1:0-5995 GCA_051008535.1 Pseudomonadales bacterium
ACGCCACCAGTTTTGCTTCTGACAGATTGGTGTCAGCCAGCCCTAGTTCTTTATATTCGGATTCCCCTTTGCGCAGTAGGTCACGGGCGGATAAATTCAGCGCTTTTAGCAACTTCTTCAACTCCGCGGCAGAAGGCGGTTTTTCAAGATACAAGCGCACCTCCGGTTGAATATCGTTGTCTTCCAGCAGTTTCAACGTTTGTCTTGATTTTGAACAACGGGGATTGTGATAAATCACTACATCATTCATTTTAGTGTCCTGTTTCGAATAAAGCGTACATACAGCGAGTCGCCAAGGGGTCAGCAGCGAGACGCGTTTTTGCTGGCATAGTGGATCTACGTCGAAAAAGCGCAACGAAGCTGATGGCCCCTTGGCGGCTCGCCCGAAGGGAAGCCCATATTTCACGCTCTCCAGCGTTGCAGTTCTTGGAAAGGTGGCCTACATTCCCTACAAACTGCGCCTTGTATAGCGCGAAATATGAGCTTCTGTATGTACGCTTTATTCGAAACAGGACACTATCCTCACTATATTAATGCTCTGATATACTCTATCAAGATGTTATTCATTTTGCCGGCAATTATAGCAGGTACATGCCATGCGTGATCACGCGATTCTCCACCGTCTGCAGGAACTCTTGGCCTTCTGCCACTACGTGGTCAAACGCTTTATCGAAGACGACTGCCTGCAGTATGCGAAGGCATTGACGTATATGAGCCTGTTCGCGCTGGTGCCAATAATGACCGTGGGTTTGGCTATGTTCTCGGCGGTGCCGGCGTTTGAAGATCTCGGCGCCAGCGTTCAGAATTTCGTGTTTGAACATTTTGTGCCAAGCACAGGTTCGGAAGTACAAACCTATCTGGAATCATTCTCGGAGAAAGCACGCCGTCTGGGAGGCATAAGTGTAGCGGTACTCGGGGTTACTGCGTACTTGATGCTAAAAAATATCGAAACGTCTTTTAACCGCATTTGGCGCACACGCACGCATCGAAAAGGTCTAAACAACTTCCTGCTCTATTGGGCCATCTTGACGCTGGGTCCGGTGTTGCTCGGTTCCAGCCTTGCCATGACGACTTACGTCGCAGTGTTCGTTAAAAGTTACGACGCGCTGGGCATTGTGCCAGTTTTATTTAAGTATTTGCCGTGGTTGTTCACATCGATCACTTTTACTCTGTTGTTCGTCGCGGTCCCCAACTGCAAGGTGCAATTGAGTCACGCGGCGCTGGGCGGCTTTCTAGTCGGCGCTTCATTTGAAATCGCGAAAAACCTGTTTGCCAGTCTCGTTTCCAACTCCAGTTATCAATCCGTTTACGGTACGTTTGCGACCGTACCGTTGTTTCTGCTGTGGGTTTATTACTCCTGGTTAATGATCCTGGCCGGCGCCGAGTTCGTGCGTTCGCTGTCAACTTACAAAAGCCGTTTCACTCCCGACTATTCGGACCTTGTGGTCGGTGCGTTGATACTGAACAAATTCTGGGAGCAACAACACACGGGCAAAGCGATCGACGAAAAAGACATTTTGGAAGACGACTGGTTATTTGGCTACGACATCAATCGCGAGCAATGGGAACGGCTGCGCAACACATTTTTAACAGAACGTTTGCTGACCATCACGGAAAGCGGCGACTATGTTTTGGTACGCGACCTCAATCATTTTAGTCTGTGGGATCTGCAGTTAGCCCTGCATACGCCGCTCGCTTCACAGTATGCCGAGCGTAAACTTCATCATGTCAACGACGCGGGCAGTACCGCCGCCTCCGTCGACTGGTACAAAAATTTGCAACAGCTAATGAAATCCCAACAGAGTGAGCACCGAAGGGCGTTTGATATACCACTGGCCAAACTGTTTGAACAAGAAGAAATCGAGCTTGCAACTCAAAATGCGACGCTTAAGTCTGTTTAACGCCGCGCTTGTTTGCGCCTTTGTAGTTACCGCTTGCAATAAACCCGGTGCTCCGGCGGAGCAGATGAAAAATGCTGCAGCATTGCGCGAGGCGCCTCTGGTTTTTGTTAACTATTGGGCGATCTGGTGCGGCCCTTGTCGTGAAGAGATTCCCGAACTAAACAAATTTGCGCGTGAGCATAGCGACGCCTTGACCGTCATTGCAATCAACTTCGATGGCAACAGCGGCGAGCAGTTGCAGCAGGAAATTGACGAAATGGGTATTACCTTCGCCAGCATCGACTTGCAAGAGGCAGAACAATTGGGATTGGAAAAACCCAGCGTACTCCCTACCACTTATGTGCTGCAAAGCGGCAAATTGGCACGCACCTTACTTGGCCCACAAACATTGCAAGACCTGGAAGCTGCACTTAAATTAACCGATGGATGATTACCGCGAACATCTGTTTATCTCCGGTTTCGTGCAAATGGTCGGTTACCGTGATTTTACCCGCCGCATGGCGCTCAAGTATGAACTCTACGGCTGGTGCAGAAATCTTGCCGATGGCCGCGTTGAAGCAATGTTGTGTGGTGCGCAAGACAATGTGCTGAAATGCATCGCCGACCTAAAAAAAGGCCCTCAGCTCGCTCGGGTAAATCATATCGACCGGAGTGTAACTGATGACGATACCGACTATTTCGAGTTTGAAATAAAGCGTTAGAGATTTCTTACCGCTGATTAGAACGCAGTACCTCCGCATCGATTAATTGCCGCAACTTATGGCAGTTTTCCGCAATGCTTGCCCCCTCTTGATACGACGCGCCATTGCGATTCCACCCGCCACACTCAATGCTTGCGCTAATGAGCCTGTGGTCACCTCTGCTCCGGGGTAGTGTTCGGCGCTGATCAGCTCTACGGTACTACCATCCTTATTGAACTCTTCCAAGCCCTGCGGCTCCATGCGCCCTACTTCAATCAGCGCCACATAGAGCACTAACGCGTAATGCGCGGGCGAAAATATAAAGCGGTCTAACTCAGGCGCTTGCGGGCCATTGTGAGCCGCCCCAGAATGATAGGGTCGCCCTTGTCCAGGGACAGACGTGAACTCGGCAGGAATCATCGGCGCTGTCGATGGTCCCAGGTTCATACCTTTGCAATAGAGATAAGAAAATATTTCGGCGGCAGAGCAAATTTGGCTTAAGTAGCCGCCATTGTTACTCATCGAAACCACGCGTACGAATATTCGCTGCAACACTCGCGACCTCGTCGGTCCAATTGATTTCTGTGCTCATATTAGCCTTTCATCTTCTACAGATTCGCGCACTATAGGTATTCCTAAACTCAGGTTGCTAAAAACCCCGCAATTAGTGTCGTAAGTTTGGGAATGGCGATTTCAATGTTATCCCAAACCTCTTCCTCGGTTGTTTCATCAACGGAGCTAGTTTCATGAATTGACATATTGGTAATAGCGCTGATTGCCAATACCCTGATACCGGCATTACGAGCAACCATCACTTCAGGTACCGTCGACATGCCGACAGCATCCGCCCCCATACTAGAAAGAAAACGTATTTCCGCGGCCGTTTCAAAGCTTGGACCCACCAGAAAAGCGTAAACGCCACGCTGAACCTTAAGCTGCTCTTGGGCAGCGAGCGTTTCAATCGCCTGCATATGTGCTGGGTCGTAGGCACCGTTGAGGCTGGTAAACCTGGCACCAAGCTCAGGCACCTGAGTGCCACGCATTGGGTCCAGCCCGCTCATGCCGACCAAGTTGATGTGATCCTCGATCATCATTAGATCACCTACCTGGTAAGACTTATTGACACCTCCCGCGGCGTTGGTTACCAGCAGCGTCTCAACGCCAAGTTCCTTCATAACCCGGATTGGAAATGTCACTTCTTGCGGTGTATAACCTTCATATAAATGTATGCGCCCCTGCATCAGCACGACGGACGCGCCAAACAAGGATCCTATACAAAGTTGCCCTTTATGGCTGGGAGCACCCGAGACCGCGAAATGTGGAATCTCTGCGTAGGGAATAACCGCTGGCTCTTCAACCGCCTCAGCAATGCGTCCCAAACCAGATCCTAAAATCACGCCAACACGCGGTACTACTTTTGTTCGCAGGCGAATGGCTTCTGCAGCCTCAAAAACATCAGTATATTGTGGAAAAGATAGGGTCACGTTTTACCTCATGCTCATCAAGGAATGAAATAAATTCTATTGTTCCGCATAACTTTCAACCTAATAGACCGAGGTCGCCAGATGGGGGGGGTGTTCCTACAAAATTGTTTTCAGTGCGTCTAGCATGGTATTGGGTGACTCCACCATTAGCGTATGGCCAGCGCCCTCCAACTCTACTACGCACGGTGAAGGCAGCGCCTCCTGCAGCGGCAGCGTACCGCGAACCGGAGTCAGTCGGTCTTCCTTGCCCAACACCATAAGTACCGGACATTGTACACTCGACGCCCTTTGCAAACCGGCGCCGTAGTTGTTGCAGGCGTTCATATCCGCATAGAGTACTCCCGGGCGTGAACGTTCAAACAGTTTCAGCGTATTACCGATCATCCACATTCCAGGATTGCTGTTGCCTCCGTACTGGTGGCGTTTGCTGTAGCCCCACTGGGTCAGCATGTCGAAGGCCGAGTGATCGTTGGCCGCAGAGGCATCGAGAATGGCGTCGGAGACCGGCATGGGCGCGGTGGTGCCAACCATTGCCAGGGCTCGTGTGCGCTGTGGATAACGCGCGGCAAAATCCAGTGCTACTAGGCTCCCCAGACTGTGTCCAGTTACGGCTGTGGTGTCGACGCCTACTGCATTCAGTAATTCTACAATCCAGTCCGCCATCGCCTCGATGGATTCCCGTGCCTCTCCCTCGGAGCGGCCGTGGCCAGGCATATCTATCGCCAGGACATTGCGCCCGTGGCGGGCGAAGTGGCGAGAGGCCAGAGTCCACACCGTGTGGTCGAGTCCCGATCCGTGGATGAAGACAATGGTCTTCTTGGCGGGATCGATTTCCCGGCCATTGGTGTAGCAATAGCTGCTGTGCCCGCCGACATCCAGTTTCATTTTGCCTTCCCCTGTGCAGCGGCCATCTTGCCCGCGACTCGCAGGCCTTGTTTGAGATCGCCTATCAGGTCTTCGGCATTCTCTAATCCAATAGACAGTCGAATAGTCCCCTCCGAGATACCGCCTGCAGCCAGGGCCGCAGCGTCCATCCTATGATGCGTGGTACTGGCGGGATGGATGACCAGAGACTTGGCATCACCCACGTTGGCCAGATGAGAGAACAGGTCCAGGGCGTCGACGAAGGCGACTCCCGCCTGCCGGCCGCCCTTCAGGTCAAAACTGAAAACTGCGCCGCAACCCCGCGACAGCAATTTTCCGGCAAGTGATTTGTCGGGGTGATCTTCCAATTCGGGATAGGACACAGATTCCACCGTCTCCTGCGCCGCGAGGAAAGCGACGATCGTCCGTGTGTTCTGTACATGGCGCTGCATGCGCATACCCAGTGTTTCGATACCCTGCAGAATGTGGAAGGCGGAGGTCGGGCTCATACAGGCGCCAAAATCTCGCAAGCCTTCCTTACGAGCGCGGGTGATGAACGCCGCAGGGCCAAATTCCTCGGTAAATACGAGATTGTGAAAGCCAGCATAGGGCTCGCTCAAAGTGGGGAATTTGCCCGACGCATCCCAGTCAAAGTTGCCGCCATCCACCAAAAGGCCGCCGATGACCACACCGTGGCCACTGAGAAATTTCGTGGCCGAATGCAGTATCAGGTCAGCGCCCAGTTGCAGGGGCTGCATCAGGTAAGGCGTGGTGAAGGTAGAATCTACCATCAGAGGCAGGCCGGCAGCATGAGCGACGTCGGCGATCTTTGGAATATCCAGCACATCCAGACCCGGATTGCCCAGGGTTTCGGCAAACACCAAACGGGTGTTGTCCTTGATCGCCGTGCGAAACGCCTCCGGGTCGCGGGTATCCACAAAGGTGGTGTCAATACCAAAGCGCGGCAAGGTATAGGCGAGCAGATTATGGGTGCCGCCATAGAGCGCACTGGCCGCCACGATGTGTGAGCCTGCGCCCATCAGGGTGACGATCGCCAGATGCAGGG